>NZ_JAMXXL010000010.1:0-99339 GCF_024129685.1 Acinetobacter lwoffii
AGCTGTTAAAGTTGTTTTACCATGGTCAACGTGACCAATTGTGCCCACGTTAACGTGTGGCTTATTACGTTCAAACTTAGCCTTAGCCATGAGATCTTCCTTTTTAAACTACTCATGCAGGATCACTGCATGAGCACTTGGTTTTTAACTATGAATTAGTTTGGGCTTATAGTAATCGAAAGATTACTCGTCGTCACCTTTTTTACCGCCAGACTGGAATTTAGAAATGATGCCTTCAGCCACGTTACGTGGAGTTTCAGCATATTTAGCAAATTCCATAGAGTATGTTGCACGGCCTTGAGACATAGAACGCATTTGAGTCGCGTAACCAAACATCTCTGCAAGTGGAACTTCAGCTTTAATTGCTTTAGTACCGCCAGGCAAGTCATCCATACCTTGAACCATACCACGACGACGGTTTAAGTCACCCATGATATCGCCCATGTAGTCTTCTGGAGTTTCTACTTCAACTTTCATGATAGGTTCAAGAAGAACAGGATCTGCTTTCATGAAACCGTCACGGAAGGCATAAGAACCAGCCATCTTGAACGATAATTCGTCCGAATCGACATCGTGGTAAGAACCGTCAAACAATGTAGCTTTAATGCCAACTACTGGGTAACCAGCAAGGACACCATTCTTCATACGCTCTTGGATACCTTTATCCACAGCACCGAAGAATTCTTTAGGAACTACACCACCAACAACTTCTTCAACGAACTCGTAGTCTTTACCAGCATCAGCATCCATTGGCTCTAAACGTACGTATACGTGACCAAATTTACCTTTACCACCAGTTTGACGAACGAATTTACCTTCTTGCTCAACTGACTTTTTGATCGTTTCACGGTAAGAAACCATTGGTTTACCAATGTTTGCTTCAACACCGAATTCACGCTTCATACGGTCAACAATAATGTCAAGGTGAAGTTCACCCATACCAGCGATGATTGTTTGACCTGACTCTTCATCAGTACGAACGCGGAATGATGGATCTTCCTTAGCCAAACGACCTAAAGCAATTGACATTTTTTCTTGGTCAGCTTTAGTTTTTGGTTCAACAGCCAATGCAATTACTGGCTCTGGGAATTCCATACGCTCAAGTGTGATGACATTTTTCTCATCACAAAGTGTATCACCTGTAGTTACGTCTTTAAGACCTACACACGCAGCGATATCACCCGCACGAATTTCTTCAACGTCTTGACGATCGTTCGCGTGCATTTGCACGATACGGCCGATACGTTCACGTTTAGATTTAACTGGGTTATAAACAGAATCACCTTGTTTAAGAACACCAGAGTAAACACGTACGAAAGTTAAGTTACCTACGAATTTGTCGTTCATGATTTTGAACGCAAGTGCAGAGAACGGAGCTTCGTCAGATGCTTCACGAATCGCTTTAGTTTCAGCCTTATCGTCAAGAACACCTTCAATCGCTTTAACTTCTGTAGGCGACGGTAAGAATTCAATTACTGCGTCCAACATACGTTGAACACCTTTGTTTTTGAATGCTGTACCACAAAGCATTGGTTGAATTTGACAAGCCAAAGTTTGGACACGTAGACCAGCAACGATTTGTTCTTTAGTCAAATCGCCATTGTTCAGGTATTCATCCATTAACTCTTCAGAAGCTTCAGCAGCAGCTTCAACCATGTTTGTACGCCATTCTTCAGCAGTTTCTTGAAGTTCAGCCGGGATTTCACCGTATTCAAACTTCATACCTTGTGAAGCTTCGTCCCAAATGATCGCTTTCATTTCGATCAAGTCGATTACGCCTTGGAAGTTTTCTTCAGCGCCAACAGGGATTACTACAGGTACTGGAGATGCACCTAAACGTGTTTTCATTTGTTCAACAACACGGAAGAAGTTGGCACCAGTACGGTCCATCTTGTTCACGAATGCTAAACGAGGCACTTGGTATTTGTTCGCTTGACGCCATACAGTTTCAGACTGAGGTTGTACACCACCTACAGCACAGTAAACCATACACGCACCATCAAGAACACGCATAGAACGTTCAACTTCAATTGTGAAGTCAACGTGTCCCGGTGTATCAATTACGTTGATACGGTGTTCAGGGAACTGTTTAGACATACCTGACCAGAATGTAGTCGTAGCAGCAGAAGTAATGGTAATACCACGTTCTTGCTCTTGCTCCATCCAGTCCATTGTTGCTGCACCATCGTGTACTTCACCAATTTTGTGAGATACACCTGTGTAGAACAAAATACGTTCTGTAGTTGTGGTTTTACCCGCATCAATGTGCGCAGAAATACCAATGTTACGATAACGAGAAATTGGGGTTTGACGTGCCATGATTTCTAGCATTCCTAAATTTTGTTGTTTAAAACAGGACGCTTTAAGCTGCATAGCAACTTAAAGCGCTTTGGTGACAGAACCATGACGGTCTTGTCACCCTCCTGAATAGGGCCTGTTTTATCTGCTTAGAAACGGTAGTGAGAGAATGCTTTGTTGGCTTCAGCCATACGGTGCACATCTTCACGTTTCTTAACCGCAGCGCCTTTGCCTTCAGATGCATCAAGCAACTCGCCAGCAAGACGTAAAGCCATAGTTTTTTCAGAACGCTTAGCAGCAGCATCTACTAACCAACGCATCGCTAGAGCAGTACGACGGGATGGGCGTACTTCCATAGGAACTTGGTATGTAGCACCACCAACACGGCGTGCTTTTACTTCGACCATAGGACGAACTTTTTCAAGAGTAGTCTCGAAAAATTCAACTGGGTCTACTTTAGATTTTTCTTGAACGCGGTCTAAAGCACCGTAAACGATACTTTCAGCAATAGATTTTTTACCATCTTGCATTACGTGGTTCATGAATTTAGCGATTGTTTGGCTGCTGAACTTAGGATCCGGAAGGATTTCACGAGCAGCGACTACGCGACGTCTTGGCATTTTAAACTACCTATAAAGATGACACTTCAGGTTTATCCAGCATGAGTACAAAGTGTCATGTACTACTCGCTGGCCTTACTATACGTCGCTTGGAATTTTCACAAAATTAATGCAGAAATCAGACAAGCGAGACGATAAAGGATTGCGGTTCTACGTTCTTAAAATTTAATTCTTAACGAATTATTTCTTAGGACGTTTAGTACCGTATTTAGAACGAGACTGGTTACGATCTTTAACACCAGCACAGTCTAAAGAACCACGAACGGTATGGTAACGTACACCTGGTAAGTCTTTAACACGACCACCACGGATAAGAACAACACTGTGCTCTTGTAGGTTATGGCCTTCACCACCGATGTAGCTAGAAACTTCGAAACCTGAAGTTAAGCGAACACGGCAAACTTTACGCATTGCTGAGTTAGGTTTTTTAGGTGTAGTTGTGTAAACACGTGTACAAACACCACGGCGCTGTGGACAAGCCTTCAACGCAGGAACTTTAGATTTTTCAACTAAAGTCGTACGACCCTTGCGGATCAACTGATTTGTTGTTGCCATTTGGCAATTCTCCCGTTAATAAAAAGCCCCAAAAACTACTACTTTTTGAGGGCATGCAATTGTAATTCAAGATGCAAAATTGGTCAACCTACTCAAGCCAAGCAAATGCCGTTTCTCACGACATTTGCTTACTTTTATTTACCTTCAAAATTCACTTATTTTTTTGAATTTTTACCAGCTTTTTTGGTCACATCTTGAGCTTCAGATTCAGTTTTCGAATTTTCTTGATCGTCTACGCCCTGCTGTGAAGTCTCTGTAGCAGCTTCTGCCTCGTCAGCAGCTTCTGGATGCAGTTCAGCTTCGATTTCCGGATCAAATGAAGTTTTGGATAAAGCCGGTTGTTGCGACTGCTTATCTGCCGCAGGTTCAACCAACTCATCGTTGAGTGCCTCCAGCCCTTCACTCACCTTTTCATCTTTCTTCACTTCTGCTTCTTCAGAGCTTAGATCATTCTGCTCTTTTTTGACCAGCTTGACTTGGGTAATCGTGTTATTGCCTTCAATCGCAATATCTTTATCCATGATCGGCTTATCTTTCGAAAGCTCAACTTCGTGAGAGGCACCATTTATGAGTTTCGGAGTTGCCTGTTGTAACAAACTGGCTGCTTTTTCATAGGCAGCATAAGGAGACAATTGCGAGTCCTGATGCTGAATCAGGTATTGACGTGCATGCGAGAATGCTTCCTGAGCTTTCTGATTTACATCCTCGACAAAACGATGGCTATATACAGCGCCAATACCAGCACTCGCCAGAGGCGTCAGTTTGGTTAATCGCTCCAGAATCGAAATTTTTGGCAGATGATTCATCCATTCCCATTTAGCCTCTCCCTCATGACGACTTAACCATTGCTTGATGGCGCTGACATCATTATCAGAACCTAGCATGGCTTGTAACTGCGAGATATCATGAGTTTTAAGTGTATTACTTAAAGCTTTTAAACCTAATAATAAGGTCTGTTTTTCCGCAATCAGGCTCAGGTCAATCTGTCTAAAGATATGCTGAACGATTTCCTGATCATCTTCTTTACTCAGGTCAAAACCATAAGAGCGACCGACTTGATAGATGGTACGCAATGCCATGAGCAAAGAGGCTGGAATATCAATGGCAGTACCAAGCATCCCTGAAGCACCACTTACTGCACCCTGCACCGTTGCAATCCATTTGTTTTGTTCACTTAAAGCCTGTGAAATTCGCTTGGATCGATCGACGTCCTGAGTCAATTCTTCTAAATCTTTCGCACCCGCTTCATTCAGAATGGCATCCACCGAACTGGTTTGATTACTGAATTGATTCAGACGCTCATAAAAGTAGTTAGACACTTTTTCGGTTAAGTCTGGAGAAACAAAATGCGCGACATTATTCACGGTATTAAAACGGCGTCCGAGAAGTTGACGAGACACATTTGGAAGATGCTCGCGAAGCATTTGCTGAGGATTGTCATATTTTTTAGCTGAAAAAGCGCTTTTCGTCTTCGCCGAACCGTCAATCACCTGATCGGAGCTGGAAGGCTTCAGCGCTTTAGTCACCGAATCCGGCGCAACATGATTCAATAAATCCAATCCAGTTGAACTGAACTTTTTCGCCACTCCAAAGGCATTCGAAATCAGACCATTAGATTGTTTATTATTAGCATTTACCATTTTTTACCTCAGCATTCATGTGCTTGTATTTGGTATAAATACTAGGTGTAGTCAGCGTTTATCTCAACTTTATTCTGTTTCATTTAGTAAAACCCCTACATGCCGACTCACAAACTCAACCGACTGTCACACGGCATAACATTTGCCATAAGATTTCAAAAGTCTTTCTGCTATCATGTTCCCCATCATGAAATAAGGCTAAGCGCTGGATTGGGCGATTTTAAAACCCAGATATCTGCCGCTGAGCATAGAGCAAACTATAAGGATCTGTAGATGAAACGTGTTGTCATCACTGGCATGGGTATCAACTCATGTATTGGTAATACATTAGAGGATGTAAACCATTCTTTACAAAACGGGATTTCAGGAACACGTTTTAATCCGACTTATGCTGAACTCAATTTCAAAAGTCATGTTAGTGCTGCAGCCGAGCAGGATTTCGACGGGATCGACCGCAAACTGAAACGCTTTATGGGCGTATGTGCGATGTATGCATATAACTCAGCTCTTGCTGCAGTGGAACATGCCGGTTTAAAAGTTGAAGATCTAGCTGGCAACCCACGCTATGGTATTGCGGGTGGTTCAGGTGGCGGTTCAACTGCTTCTGTTATTGAAATGAACGAATTATTGCAAACCAAAGGTGCGCGTAAAGTCGGTCCTTTCTTTGTACCACGTAATATGACCAACACCATTACGGCTAACGTCGGTGTCGCCTTTAAACTGCAAGGTGTAGCACATACCATTACCAGTGCATGTGCAACCTCTGCCGATGCGATTGGTTATGCCTACAACCTGATTCAACTCGGCAAACAAGATTTAATGCTGGCAGGTGGCGGTGAAGAAGATCACTGGTCACAAAGCTTGTTGTTTGATGCGATGGGCGCACTTTGCTCTAAATACAATGACAGCCCTGAAACAGCATCACGCCCTTATTCTGCAGACCGTGACGGTTTCGTGATTGCCGGTGGTGGCGGTTTTGTGATCCTTGAGTCTTTGGAACATGCGCAAGCGCGTGGTGCAAATATCTTAGCTGAAGTGGTTGGTTATGCTGCAAACAGTGATGGTGCTGATATGGTTGCACCATCTGGTGAAGGTGCAACACGTTGCGTACTGATGGCTTTAGAAGAAGCAAAACAACACGGTGTCGATAAAATTGACTATGTAAACACACATGGTACTTCTACTCCAGCGGGTGACATCACAGAACTTAAAGCAATGGAACGTGCTTTCGGTGAAGGTCAGGTTCCTCCATTAAGCTCAACCAAATCAATGACGGGTCACAGTCTGGGTGCTGCTGGTGTTCAGGAAGCGATTTATTCGGTTCTGATGATGCAAAATGACTTTATTGCGCCAAACATCAACGTGACCGAGCTGGATGAAGGCGCGAAACCGTTTGATATCGTGCTTGAAAAACGTGACGCAAAATTGAATACTGTGATGAGTAACAGTTTCGGTTTCGGCGGCGTAAATGCTTGTCTCATTTTCAAAAAATGGGAAGGCTAAGCTGCCCAGTTTAGGGTGACTTGATGGATGCTCCTTCTGATGCTTTCTTGTGGGTAAAAGCATTACATATTATTGCAGTAGTTTGCTGGTTCGCGGCTTTGTTCTACTTGCCACGGTTATATGTTTATCATGCCATGAGCGAAGATGCCGTCAGTCATCAACGCTTTGAAGTCATGGAACGCAAGCTGTACCGTGGCATCATGTGGCCGGCCATGTTGGCTACCTTGATTACGGCGCACTTTCTGGTGGATTGGGGTGATGCAACACGTCACTATCATGAAGCCTTATGGTTTTACCTTAAAGTCGGCCTGGTCGGCTTACTGGTGATTTACCATCTAGTGTGTGGTTATTACCGCAAGAAGCTGATTGATAATGCACATTACAAGTCACACAAGTTTTGGCGTTATTTTAATGAGATGCCAACCCTGATCTTATTTGCAGTGGTGATTTTAGTCGTGGTTAAACCTACTTTCTAATTCACCTGCTAAATAAAAAATCCCCGATCAGTCGGGGATTTTTTTATGTCTGAATATTTAAGGATTACCACGCTGACGCATACGCGGCTTATACAGCAAACGATAGGTCACTGCCAGAATAATTAACCATAAAGGACTGATCATCAGAGCCTTTAAGGTATCGGGTTCCAGACTCAGAATAATCAAGGCGAATAACAGGAATGCCAATACCACATAAGACATCCCTACTCCACCCGGCATCTTAAAGGTCGAAGCTGCATGCTTTTGCGGTTGCTGCTTACGATAACGGATATAGCACACCATGATGATGCTCCAGATACTAATAAACAGAATCACACACAGCGAACTTGCCAGAGTAAAAGCTTCCATGGTGTTTGGTACGAAATACTGAAATGCTGCCCCCAACATAATAAAAGCACAGGAGAAAAACAACCCCGTGGCTGGTACAGCCCGACTAGATAACCGCGCCAAAGCTTGAGGTGCCTGTCCATCACGTGCAAGACCAAACAACATACGGCTGGTCGAGAATACGCCACTGTTCATAGAGGACATCACTGATGACAATACCACCAGGTTCATGATAATGGCTGAAGTTGGAATACCGGCATACAGGAACAAACTCACAAATGGACTTTGATCCGCAGGAATCAAATGCCATGGTGTAACCGACATGATCATCAGCAATGACAATACATAGAACAGAATGATACGCGTAGGAATGGCATTGACCGCTTTGGGTAAATTCTTTTCTGGATCTTTGGTTTCTGCCGCCATCGTACCGAGCAGTTCCACCCCGACAAAGGCAAACATGGCAATCTGGAAACCTGCCAGAAAACCAGTAAAGCCTTTGGGAAATAAACCACCATGTGCCCAGACATTACTAAAGCTGGCGACGGCGCCACTCGGTGCCTGAAAGCCGCTAAACACCATATAACCACCGACAAAGATCAAACCGAGAATAGCTAAAATCTTGATCAGTGCAAACCAGAATTCAATCTCACCAAACAGTTTTACCGTGACTAGGTTAATCGCGAGAATAAACAGCACACAGCCAATACTAATCATCGCCTGCCCCATCGGGGTAAAGGCCATGCCTTCGGGCAGCCAGAAACTCAAATAGTTAATAATCGCCGCGAGATCGGCAATCCCTACCAGCACCCAACCCAGCCAGTACGACCAGCCAATATAATAGCCAGCACCCGGCCCGATCAGGTCATGGGCCATATCAATAAAAGATTTGTAATGCAGATTGGACAACAGCATTTCACCCAACGCACGCATCAGGAAGAAGAACATGCCACCAATGATCATATAAATGATCAAAATTGAAGGGCCTGCCAGGGAGATGGTTTTTCCCGATCCCATAAACAGGCCAGTACCGATACAGCCACCAATGGCGATTAACTGCAAATGTCGGTTAGAGAGTTTTCGTTGCAACTCATGCGGCGACGATTTTACGTCTTCTGTGCCCGGGGTGGTTTTCATTTTTACATCCTTTTTAATCTTTACAACAGCATCAAGCTGAATTTACAACGTTCAGTCCTCGAACGCTTATTATGACATTTTCATACTTTTTACTGCGCTGTTCAGTGAGATTTACTGCACTAAAACGACTTAAATCATTGCATGGGAGATTTCAATATCAAAAATTCAATTAAGCTTGAGCTGCAATGACTGCAATTTCAATCAGCCAGTCCGGATTGACCAAATCTGCCTGAATCGTAGCACGTGCCGGCGTACCATGACCTCGTAACCATTCCACCCAAAGCTGGTTTACGGTAGCAAAATCATCTAGATGCTTGACAAATAATTGTGCAGAAAGCAGCTGGCTTTTATCGGTATTTGCCAATGCGAGCAATTCCTCAATTTTTGCAAAGACTTCCAGTGTTTGTCCGCGTACATCCAGATCCGTGCTATTCGGCACCTGACCCGATAGATACACGGTTTGCTGATGAATCGTCACCGCACTCATGATTTGATTGCTGTTGAGTCGCTGAATGGCTGTATTTGCCTGTGTCATGCTGATATTCCTTGTTTGGGATATTTAAATAAAATTTAAATTAAAAATTTAAGCGTCAATCTGGAAATGAACCCGAGCGGTCACCGCACACATCAGCTCATAGCCGATGGTGCCTGAACTGGCCGCCACTTCATCAATCGGCAAAACCACACCTTGGGAAGATTGGCCCCAAAGTACCACTTCACTACCTATATCTGCGTGCGGCAGTGCAGTCAGATCTACCGCCAGCATATCCATACTGATTCGACCCAATGTGTGCGTTTTGATTGAATCTACCAGCACGGGTGTACCGGTCTCCGATAGTCGTTGATAACCATCGGCATAACCACAGGCCACAATCCCGACCCGCATTTCCTGCATGGCAATAAATTTGGAACCATAGCCAACACTCTGACCTGTCTGGATCGTTTGAATGGCAATAATTTCACTGCGCAAGCTCATGCTCGGTTGCAGATTCCAGTCTTGAATCGTGTGTGTTGGATAATCTGGTGAACTGCCATACAGCATGATGCCGCTACGTAAAATGTCTGAATGAAGGGTTTGATGATGCCGCAGAATGGCTGCGCTATTACTGAGCGAGATTTTACCTTCAAGCCCCTGAATGGACTGGCTAAAAATCAGGTTTTGATACTGAATACCGTCCACGCCAAAACGCTGGCCATCCGCATCGGAGAAATGGGTCATATGGGTAATGGAACGGACAGTGTTCAGCTGTTGCAGCTCCTGCCAGATCTCTGCATATTGCTGCGGCTCGAAACCCAGACGGTTCATGCCGCTGTTCATTTTCAAATACACATCAAACTGTGCATCCGGCGCTATTTCGGCAAACTGTTTCAGCCATTGCACTTGATGTCGGGAATGAATGGCAAAGCTCATTTCATGCTTCACACATGCAAATAAATCCTCAAAAGCGAAAATACCTTCGAGCAACATTAGCGGCTTCTTGCATCCCAGCGCACGTAGCCGCGCGCCCTCTTCAATATCCAGAAAGGCAAAACCGTCTGCACCTTCAAGTCCAGCATAGACACGTTCAATCCCGTGCCCATAGGCATTGGCCTTGACCACGGCAAATACCTGACTATTGGGCATACATTGGCGCGCCACACTTAAATTATGCGCAAGCGCCTGTTGATGGATAATTGCAGTAATGGGACGTGGCATACATTCCTCCTTGAATATTCCGCCTCAGATAGTCTTAAGCCGCCTGGTGATAGCGCGCCAATGACAATCCTTCGGTACTAATTTCAGGATCACGTGCCAAAACCAGATCGCTGATTAATTTTCCTGAACCGCAGGCCATGGTCCAACCCAGCGTGCCATGTCCAGTATTCAGGAACAGGTTTTTAAAACGGGTTTTCCCAATAATTGGCGTACTGTCCGGGGTCATTGGACGCAGGCCTGTCCAGAAACTGGCCTGATTCATGTCTCCTCCAGGGAATAAATCACGGGTCACCATTTCCAGCGTGCCGCGACGATCTTCATTCAGACCCAAATTAAAACCGCTCAGTTCAGCCATTCCCCCTACGCGGATGCGCTGGTCGAAACGGGTAATCGCAATTTTATAGGTTTCATCCAGTACTGTAGATTGTGGTGCATAGGCCGGATCTAAAATCGGAATGGTCAGTGAATAACCTTTCACCGGATAGACCGGTAAATTCAGTTCAAGCGGTTTGAGGAAATCACGTGAATAACTACCAAAGGCCAGCACATATTTATCTGCCGTGAGTACCTGACCATTCACCAGAACACCTTTGATCTGGTCACCTTCTACAATCAGCTTTTCAACGTTTTGATTGAACTTAAACTCTACACCCATCCCTTTGGCATGTTCTGCCAGGGCATTGGTAAACAGATAGCAGTCACCTGTTTCATCATTGGGTAAATGCAGACCACCTACCAGTTTGTCTTTTGCCTGTGCCAATGCCGGTTCTACACGCGCCAGTCCATCGCGATCCAGCAGTTCAAACTCAACTCCAGTTTCCTTCAGAACTTCGATATCGCGCTGAACTGCATCCAGCTGCGCATCTTTACGGAAAATCTGCAAAGTACCTTTCGCGCGGTTTTCATAAGAGATGCCAATATCACGGCGCAAATTACGCAAACAGTCACGGCTATATTCAGCCACACGCACCATCCGTTCTTTATTGACTGCATAATGCTGCGCATTACAGTTTTTCAGCATTTGTGCCATCCACTGCAATTGCCACAAGCTGCCATCGACATTAATCGCCAACGGTGCATGATGCTGAAACATCCATTTGACTGCCTTAAACGGAATACCTGGTGCGGCCCAAGGGGTCGAGTATCCTGGAGAAATCTGCCCGGCATTACCGAAGCTGGTTTCTTGCGCCGGACCTGCCTGACGATCCAGCACAGTCACGGTTGCTCCCTGCTGCGCCAGATAGTAAGCGCTTGCCACACCAATCACACCACTACCCAAAACTAATACGCGCATTACCTTAACCCTCAAACATCTTTTCAGTTTATTTCACTAGTATATTTTTGCTTTAATAGTTAAATTCACTATATTCAGACTGTATATTCAGTGGAATAAATATTTTTTCGGGCAGAATTAAAAAAAAGAGGGAAATATTGATGCGCAAATTAGACCGCATTGACCGCATGATTCTGGATATCCTGCAACGCGATGGCCGGATTGCCATTAGCGAACTTGCAGCACGCGTCAATCTATCGACCACGCCCTGTTCAGAACGGGTAAAACGGCTAGAGCGCGAAGGCATCATCATGGGCTATTACGCCCGTTTAAATCCGGAAATGCTGGAGCGCAACCTGTTGGTTTTTCTAGAAATCAAACTCTCCGCCAAATCAGGAGATGTCTTTGATCAGGTGGCACGCAATCTGACTGAGATTCCAGAAGTCCTGGAATGCCATTTAATTTCTGGTGATTTTGATTATCTGGTCAAAGCACGCTTAAAAGAAATGAGTGCGTATCGCCGTTTACTGGGAGATTTACTGAAAAAACTGCCCGCTTCTGCATCTTCACATAGTTATGTGGTGATGGAAGAAGTTAAAGAAAGTTTATATCTGGACTTGGGTATTTAGTAATGATGGCTTTTTAAAGCTACGGGCAGAAACAACAAAGCCCCAAACGGGGCTTTGAGATCGAACATTGATTGAACTTATTAAACCTTAAGCAGGAATGCGGAGTACCTGTCCCGGGAAAATATCATCTGCATCTTTGAGCAAGGGACGATTAGCTTCAAAAATCTTATTATACTGATTGGCATCACCATAAAATTCTTTTGAGATTTTTGACAGACTGTCACCTGATTTCACCGTGTAGAACTTACTTTCCGGCTCAGGACTGCTTACCGTAAGCTGATCATCCACTTTTGCGACATGATCAATATTACCCACGGCCAAAACAATCTTTTCACGATCGGCCTGACTTTGTACCTGACCTCTGATCGTCGCCAGATCAGAAGCGGAGTTATAACTGATGGATAAGCCAGTGATCGGAAGGCCCAGACTTTTCACATGGCCGAGTAGTTTATTTGCCACTTCCTGAGCAGAAGGCTCTGCAGGTTGTGCTGCAGTCGGCGTTGTCGTTGTAGGTGCAGCCTGTGGTTCTGCAGCAGCTGTATTCTTCTTACCGATACCTTTTACAAAATCAAAAAGACCCATAGCGGACTCCATTCTTGTTGTTAATGTCACATCACTCTTATTTTTATAATGAAAACTCTAGAGAGATAGTTAGTCATTGGTGACAGAAAGGTAATGGATTGTAAAACCTCTATTCATGTGAAATGCAGACACAAAAAAACCACCTCAAGGGTGGTCTTTATGTTCAGCAAAGCTGAAATCGGCGATTAACCTAGTTTCTTAGAAACGTAGTCAATTGCAGATTGAACAGTTGTGATTTCGTTAGAATCTTCATCAGGAATCGTGATGTCGAAGTCATTTTCGAAAGACATAACAAGTTCAACTAGATCTAGAGAATCTGCACCTAAGTCATCCATGAAAGATGCTTCGTTTTTAATCTCTTCGATTTTGATACCAAGTTGTTCTGCAACTGCTTGCTTAACACGTTGTTCGATATCGCTCACAGGAATTCTCCTCATTGCTTGTGGCGTTTTTAATGCCGTTAGTTTAATTGAATCTAAAAAATTTGGAAAGTTTATACTTGAGCTTAGCTCATGTATAAGCCCCCATTTACATGCATAACTGTACCAGTAATGTAACTGGCTTTATCTGAAGCCAGGAAACTTACAGCATTTGCGATATCCTGCGGATCACCTAAACGGTTTAACGCCACCTGTTCAGTCATTTTTTTACGAATTTCTTCGCTTAGCTGCTCAGTCATTTCAGTCGCAATAAAACCTGGTGCTACCGAGTTTACGGTAATCTGACGGCTACCCATTTCTTTGGCCAAGCTGCGGCTAAATGCCTCAATACCTGCTTTGGCGGCAGAATAGTTGGCCTGGCCTGGGTTGGCAAAGTGTGCCACAACAGAACTGATATTAATGATGCGACCGAAACGCGCCTTGGTCATGCCTTTGAGTACACGCTTAGACAAACGGTAAACTGCTTTCAGGTGAATATTTAAAATATCATCCCAGTCATCTTCAGACATACGCAGCAGCAAATTGTCTTTGGTAATACCGGCATTATTGACCAACGCAAGGACTGGACCATAGTTCTGTTCGA
The DNA here is from genome assembly GCF_024129685.1 of Acinetobacter lwoffii. Lineage (GTDB taxonomy): Bacteria > Pseudomonadota > Gammaproteobacteria > Pseudomonadales > Moraxellaceae > Acinetobacter > Acinetobacter lwoffii_X. The sequence continues at coordinate 13,781 of NZ_JAMXXL010000010.1, forward strand.
TGTCCGTTACCAGCCCATCAATCGCTGCACCGTCACGTACATCTAGTACTCTTCCAGCACCATTTTCAGCAAACTGTGCAGATAATTTTTCCGCACCTGCTTCAGACGTTGCAGTACCTATGACAAAATAACCGTCTTGAATCAATTGCTGTGCGATCGCAGCACCAATACCACGACTTGCACCTGTTACCAGAGCAACTTTACGTTCCTGTGTCATGCACTTTTCCCTTCTGCCGCCAATACGGTGTTTAATGCATCTTCCAGACGGGATTGACTGTCCAGTGGAAGTGCTTTTTGAATATTCGGCAAGCGTTTCGCCAAGTTGGTCAATACATTACCCGGACCACATTCTACGATGTACTCAATGCCTTCATCTTGAAGGTATTGTAAGGTTTTGGTCCATTGTACTGACTCATAAAGTTGCGCGGTCAACGCCTGACGCAATTCATCTACATTGGTTGCCGCTTGCGCGCCTACATTTTGTAATACAGGAATGCGTGGCAGCTCAATGGCGGTTTGTTCCAATGCCGGAGCAAACTGTTCAGCAGCAGGTTTCATCAATGAACAATGCGATGGAACCGATACTGGCAATGCAATGGCTTTTCCGCCGTTTTCTTTGGCCAATGCCATCACTGCTTCAACGCGATCTTTATTGCCTGCAACGACAACCTGCCCTTGCGCATTGTAGTTCGCCGCTTCGACAGAACCTTCGCCTGCTGCAGTTGCTTGTGCACACAGCTCAATCACTTTGGCATCGTCCAGACCCAAAATGGCAGCCATCGCACCCACACCCTGAGGTACAGCAGTCTGCATGAGTTTGCCACGCAAGTTCACTAGCTTCGCAGCATCACCCAGGCTTAAAGCACCTGATGCAACCAGTGCGCTGTATTCACCCAGTGAATGGCCTGCCAGATATTTCGGTGCCACACCGCCAGATTCCAACCACACGCGCCATAAGGCAATACTCGCAGTCAGCAATACCGGCTGGGTAAATTCAGTTTGATCTAGACCTTCACCAGTTTGCGCAATCTGCCACAGATCAAAACCGACGGCTTCAGATGCTTCTGCAAATGTCTCGCGAATACTCGCAAACTGTTCTGCAAGCTCAGCCAGCATACCGGCTTTTTGTGAGCCCTGACCCGGAAACACAAATGCAGTTTTTGTTGCTGGCGCTGCTTGTTCGAGTGGTGTAGCAGACATAATAAAATCCTTTCATTCAAGAGGTGTGCTTCTTCAATCCTAACAAGAAGACTGACCAATAAGACCACCTAAATCATTGTGGAGCGCAATTTAGCATGTAATTTTGCTGGCGGTAATTGCCAAATACAACAAAAAACCGATACGCCTAAAAATCAAAGACAAAAAAAAGGGAGCTAAATGCTCCCATTTTTTCTACTAAGCTTGACGCTTAATACATCACCAATTATTCAGCAGATGCTTTAGCGAATAATTGACGACCACGGTAGATACCATCTTTAGATACGTGGTGACGACGGTGAGTCTCGCCAGTAGCTTGGTCTACAGTTAATGCATTCTCGGTTAAAGCGTCATGTGAACGGCGCATGTCACGGCGAGAGCGACTTTTACGGTTTTGCTGAACGGCCATGATGGCTCCTTACAAAGATCGAAAAAATGGATCAGAACAAATTCGATTGTCTTATACACAAGAGTATAACACAAAAATTAGTTAAGTTTACCCTTCAAAGCAGCCAAAACTTCAAACGGGTTGTCCCGTTTTTCTTCAGCCACTTCTTCTACGGCAGGATGATGCTTATGTTCACAAAACTCATGTTTAGGCGACAACGGCATCAACAATAACAGTTCATCTTCTATCAGCGCGAGCAAATCAGCGGTCGCAGGTGCATCATAATCACCTTTGGTCGTTGCTTCACTTTCACCTAGGACGATGAAATCAGCATCCTCATCCAAGCGCTCTATCAGTGACTCATCATCCACAAGTGCTAAATGGAACGATGAAACCAGTTCAATTTCTACAGTTTCCAGACAACGCTGGCATTCCATAGGAACTTTTGTTTCAACGTGACCATCTAGCCATGCAATACGATGATAGGCATCCATTGATAGCTTACAGTCTATGTTAATCAATTGATCATCAATTGATCCAACAGCTTCACGAGCGATACGAACAAAGCGGGATAAAGGCAGTTGACCTGACCATTTAAAGCCCTGTTCAGCCCATTTAAACGGCTCAATCTGTGCCGGAAAGGTATTTGCTGACATAATTAAGGCGGCAATTCTACAAATTCATCAGTACTCTGTCAAAGATTAAGATACAATTTTGTACTTATTTCGACAGACCATTTGGGTAACTCAAGTCATGCATCTGTTGCAGCCGCAAACAGAAGTGAATGTTTCATCACTCGTTAGCACAATTCCAAGCCTTGATTCTGACAGTTCAACACAACAAGTGCAACTCTCGCGATGGGCGAATTTATCGTCAGAAGCGCAGCAGGTGGACTGGCTCATCTTACACTTTAATCACTGGTTTTCCCATTTAAATGTCACTTTAGTGCGCGGCGAATTTGAACCAGAATATTTCCCTGCCAGCGTAGACCGTCCTGCCCGGATCCAGTTTGCGCATGGTTTCTTTAATAGTGCTCTGCATGAAATCAGCCACTGGACCATTGCCGGAGACAAACGCCGCCTGCTACCTGATCTGGGTTACTGGTATGCCCCGGATGGCCGTACCCGCGAACAGCAGGCTTTGTTTGAACAGGTCGAAATCAAGCCACAGGCAATTGAATGGATGTTTGCCCAGGCTTTTGGCCGTAAATTCCGGGTTTCTTTGGACAATCTGACTGGCGACGGCGGTGATGGCGCCAGCTTTAAAGATAATGTCTACGCTCAAGTTCAGGCTTATTTTAATGGTACAGCCAAACTTCCACATGATGCAGCGCACTTTATCCAATGTATCTGTATCTGCATTAGAGGTGGCAAAAGTTTACAATCTGATGAATTTATACGTGAAATGCTTGATTAAATTACACAAATCTACCTTTTTTATGATTGCCAGATCTTGCCTGAGCGCCACATAATAAGCCATCAGCCCAAGCTTGGAGTAGTCTCTATGCTGCATTTACGCGTACACCCAGACAATCCGCAACCCCGCTTAATCAGTCAGGCAGTGGAACGTATCCGTGCGGGTGATGTGGTGGTCTATCCCACTGATGCGGCCTATGCGATTGGTTGCCAGATTGGGAACAAGAGTGCCATGGAGCGGATTGCGCAAATTCGTGGTCTGGGCCCAAAGCATCAATATGCGATTCTGTGCTGTGATTTGTCCGATATTGCCACTTATGCCAAGGTGGACAATGCCATGTACCGTTTGCTGAAAAATAATACACCGGCTATTACGACCTTTATTTTACCTGCGACCAGCGAAGTCCCGCGTAGGTTGATGCATCCCAAGAAAAAAACCATTGGTCTGCGCATTCCAAATAATCCGGTGTGTCAAATGTTACTGAAAGAACTCGGTGAACCGCTGTTGACCTCTACCCTGATTTTACCGGGTCAGACTGACCCACTCGATGATCCTTATGATATTGAAATGCAGCTGGGCAAACGCATTGATGTTTTTGTAGATAGTGGTTTAGGCACGTTGAGCACAACTTCTATTGTAGATTTATCCGGTGATCATCCAGAAGTGATTCGTCGTGGTATGGGAGATGTCAGCGCCTTTGAATAAACGACGCTTGAGAAATTCCTACAAACATTCGGGGAGTCAAAATGAATGGATTTATTTTATCTCCTGCTAAATCAGCATGAATTTTCTGCACAGGATTTAATCTATGCAGAACTGCCTTGGACACTGCAATCCAAGGCAGTCATGGTCGAAGCACATTTTCCTTCCCATCCCACTGTAAATATTGATCATACTGAGTACCAATTTTTCCTGACGTTGGCTGTAGCGAGACAGTTGTTGCAGATCTATTCAAACCAAAATGTATGCCTGGCAGAGACTTGCCAACGTATCATTGAATTTGCGACCAAGGAATACAATCATTCCTCACCATGAAAATCTAAAAAAGCATAGGGTGAGAGGTTGCAGTTCTATTCTTTTCAATTCGACAGGTATGCAATGGTTGCCAAAACCAGTTTAGGAATCTGAACTACGTTCATAATGACGAACTGCAATGAAATTTGGGCATTGCGATAGCTTCTGTTCATGGTGCATGAGTTCCTCGCCCAGCTTATTTTTCAGATACACATGAAAAATGATCTGATCATCTTCCAGTACATTCAGCATCGCCGTACGTGCTTTGGGTTCCATGACTTTAAAGGAATTGATCGACTCACAAGACATGGCTTGCATATCCAGTTTAATCCGCTCATCCAGCTGGTCGCCCTCATAAGCCATATGCCGCATGTAAAAACGAATATTGGGATATTGGTCCAGCACACTAAAATCCATTTTCATGGCCTGCATGACAGGTCGGGCCTGTTCTGCAAAAGCTGAAAATCCGCCTGATTTCAGTCCTGTGCGTGCTTCATCTTCAAGCTGCATAATCTGATATTTGGGATAAGCCCAAAATCCCCCGAATGCGATCATCCCAATAACAACCAGAATAAGTGGCATGCTTTCTTCACCTTTTTATTGATTTTTGTGATTCTTGACTATTCTTCGAGAGTATAGCGAGATTTTTGACCAAAAATCATAGGGAAATATTTTATTAATACTTATTAATTTTATGTTTTTTAATGGGAAATCCGTTTAAAAATCATTCAATATCTGCCAGCTAGCTTATTTCTTCTTTTGATGAGAATCACTGTATTGATCGGGTTTTTAAGTGAGTCAACTGGCATCATCTACCAGATATGCTTAATTATGAGAATCAATTTAACGTAAAAATCACTACATCATTTCCTGCCCGGTTCTGCCATTCTTCTCGTTACTATTTTTAAATCGCGGATAAATTCCATTATTTTTTTAAGTTTTTATGGCTTTGACGGCTTATTTAATTTATTTAAAGTTACTTTTCCAGTACAATGACAACGCTTAATCCTGTGCTTTTCTTTCGATGAGATACCGAAAATCAAGCCTTTGCATGCCTTTGAAAATTCGCGTGGCCTATAATTGTAATGACTCAAATTATCCATAACACTATGGAATCTGCTCCGCACATTCGGGTTCTGGATGAATGGCAGGATACAATTCCAGAGGATCTGTACATTCCTCCAGCGGCATTTGAAATCTTATTAGAACATTTTGAAGGCCCACTCGACTTTTTAATTTACCTGATTCAAAAAAACGGTTTTGATCTGTTACAGGTCGATATCGCGCCGATTGCAGCGCAGTATTTGTCTTATATGGACGCGATGAAATCCCTGAACATCGAGCTGACGGCCGACTATATGGTGATGGCGGCCTTACTGGCAGATCTGAAATCACGTTTGCTTTTGCCGAAACCGAAAAGCCTGACTGCGATTGAACAGGATCCAAAACAAGAACTGATTGACCGTTTAGAAAATTATTTAAGAATTAAACAGGCAGCAGAACGTCTGGGCCAGATGCCGATTCTGGAACGTGACACTTTCACCACCAACGTCAGTTTGGGCGAAATCCAGCAGCCGAATGAAGGCTATTCAAGCGATTTATTGCGTGATGCCTTGCTTTGTATATTTAACCGTCCTGAACCGGTGATTCATCAGGTGCAACAGGAACCGGTACTGCTGGAAGAACGTATTGCCTATATTGAAAGTTGTCTTGAAACTGGCGCAATACTCAGCTTTAAGGACTTGTTAAAACCGAGCCAAGGCCGTATGGGTATGGTGGTAACCTTTATGGCGGTGCTGGAACTGACCCGACAACAAAAAATTCAGATTATTGCTACAGGTATTGAAGCCCCGCTCGCGATTCAAGGAGCCAGTCAATGACACTCGATCAAAATACGCTGTTATCTGCAGAAGATAATCTGCATGAAGTATTGATGCAGCTTGAAGCCATTATTTTTGCCAGCGACTCCGCGGTTTCATTGGCTCGTCTGAAAGAAGCTTTTCAGGATCGCTATAGCAAGCCGGAATTACGTCAGTATTTACAACAACTTTCCATGCTGATGCATGGCCGTTCAATTGAACTGATTGAAACAGCACAAGGTTATCGTTTTCAAGTGCGTGCAAAATATCGTAATATTATTGCACAGACCTGGCCTGAGCGACCGGCTCGCTTGTCGCCTTCATTACTGGAGACACTTGCGGTGATTGCTTATCACCAGCCAGTGACTCGAGCAGATATTGAACAGATTCGTGGTGTAACGAATAACAGTCAAAACTTGCGTACGCTGTTTGACTGGAACTGGATTAAAGAGTCCGGATTTCGTGAACTCCCTGGAAGACCTGCGTTGTTAATGACAACGCCACAATTTTTAAATGCGTTTGGCCTGAATAGTTTGGGCCAATTGCCTCCCCTGCAGGATGCCAAGGAAGCTTTTATGGCCCTCGATGCGAATGCACCGAAGTCATAAATAGGTGAACTGTTGATAATTATTTCTAAGGTTATGCTGTCATGAGTGAAAAGTTGCAAAAGGTGCTTGCACGCGTTGGTTTGGGTTCTCGCCGTTATATGGAAGAAGTCATTGCCGCGGGTCGTGTAAGTGTCAACGGGCAAATTGCCCAAGTGGGTGAACGAATCGAACCAGGTGATGAGCTTCGCATCGATGGTCGTAAAGTTGCCTTCCAGATTGAAGACGAAATCCGTCGTCGTGTCATTATTTACTACAAGCCTGAAGGCGAGATCTGCTCACGTAGCGATCCTGAAAACCGTCCGACTGTATTTGAACAGCTGCCTGCTATTCCGGGCGATCGCTGGGTAATGGTGGGTCGTCTGGATATTAACTCGACGGGTCTGCTTTTATTCACAAATGATGGTGAACTTGCGAATCGCTTGATGCACCCATCGAATGAAATCGAACGTGAATATGCAGTTCGTGTCATGGGTGAAGTTACACCACAAATTCGTAACAACATGCTCAAAGGCGTGGTGCTAGACGATGGTCCGGCAAAATTCGAATCTTTCTCTGAACTCGGTGGTGACGGGATCAACCGTTGGTTCCAGGTGGTAGTAAAAGAAGGTCGTAACCGTGAAGTACGTCGTATCTTTGAATCACAAGGCCTGAAAGTCAGCCGTCTACTGCGTACCCGTTATGGTACTGTGATTTTGCCACGCGAACTGCGTACCGGTCGCTGGATTGAACTGGATAAAAACGATATCGACAACCTGACCAAAGCTGTGGAATTGAAACCACGTCAAGGTACTGGTTTGTTTGGTATGGCGAAACGCCGTAATGAACGTATGCAGGACAAGCCGATGGCTGCACGCCGTGGCGGTTTCTTGCGTCAGCAACGTCGTGACAGTGATGAGCAACCACAAAATAATACTGGCCGTGAGCGTCGTGATGACAATGCTTATGGTCGTCGTGACAGAGCTGAAAACCAGAACGGCACTCAGTTTGTACGTCGTGAAAACCGTCCGGATCAAGGTTTTGGTCGCCGCGAAGAGCGTGATGAAAATGCGCCGCGCCGTCCATATGGCGTCAACAAAGGCTTTAAAAAGTTTTAATTAAGATAAATAAAAAAAGTCAGGCACATTGCCTGACTTTTTTTATGCTTTATGCATCAGGCACTTTGTGGAATCCCTTGCGGAATGGCACTGAGTAAACGCTTGGTATATTCATGCTGCGGAGATTGATACAGTTCATCTGAATTGGCGATTTCTACCAGTTCCCCATGATTCATCACCATGATCTGATCAGAAATATATTTCACTACCGACAAATCATGCGAAATAAAGATATAGCTGAGTCCGAATTCATCCTGCAAATCTTGCAGTAAATTCAGCACCTGCGCCTGTACTGAGACATCCAGTGCCGAGACCGATTCATCGCAGATCAAAATCTCGGGTTTTAAGGTCAGGCAACGTGCAATCGCAATTCGCTGACGCTGACCACCTGAAAACTCATGCGGGTAACGATAAAAAGCCTGTGCAGGCAAGCTGACCCGCTCCAACAGATCCAAGGCCATTTGTTTGCGCTCTGCATCATCCTGACCAATTTTATGAATCTGCATCGGTTCCATCAGGATTTGTCCAACAGTAAAACGTGGATTTAGAGAAGCATAGGGATTCTGGAAAATGATCTGGATTTTACGTTGATACTGCGTAAATTCCTGTTCCGACATGTCCAAAATATCCCGACCCTGAAACAGTGCTTTACCGCCCGTAGCCTGTTGCAGACGCATCAGCAATAAACCGATGGTGGTTTTACCCGAACCAGATTCCCCGACCAGCCCCAAGGTCTTGCCTTTGGCCAGTTGGAAAGAAATTCCTTTTACTGCTTGAAACTCATCTTTGCCAAACAGTCCTTTACGACTATAAAAAGATTTTTTCAGATCCCGTACATCCAGAATAATTTCCTCTCCGCCTTTTAGTCCACGTGAACGTTGCGGAAGCTGAGTATTCAGGCGGATATCTTCCAGCCAGGTTGAGCCATCCTGTTTCATAAAATCACTAATCATCGGCAAACGTAGCGGACGTTGCGAGAGTTGCGGGCGGCAGTGCAACAAGGCTTTGGTATACATGTCCTGAGGCCGGTCCAGCACCTCCCGAACCGGACCCTGTTCACGGATTTCCCCATGGCGCATCACAATAACCTGATCGGCAATTTCACCAACCAATGCTAAATCATGGGTAATAAACAGCATCGACATCTGGCGACGCTGACGCAGCGATTCCAGCAAGTCCAGAATCTGCTTTTGAATAGTCACATCCAGAGCGGTGGTCGGTTCATCTGCAATCAATAGTTTAGGCTCACAGGCAATGGCCATGGCAATCATGACGCGTTGCTGCTGTCCACCGGAAAGCTGCCCCGGATAGGCATCAATTTTAGTTTCTGGCGCAGGGATCCCCACTTCTTTGAGCAGCTCCAGGGTACGTTGCCGCGCCTGTTTTTTATTCATGCCCAAATGTAGTTGCAGGATTTCTGCAATCTGCATGCCTACCGTAAATACCGGATTTAGCGAAGACATTGGCTCCTGAAAAATCATGGCAATGTCTTTGCCGCACATCTTGCGCATTTCACGGGTTTTAAGCTTGAGCAGGTTTTTCCCTTCAAAGATGATCTGGCTATCTTCTGAAATACGTGCGCTTTCTGCCGGAAGCAGGCCCATAGTGGCGAGGGAAGTGACCGACTTGCCACTTCCCGATTCGCCTACCAGTGCAACTGTGGTATTGGCCGGAATCTCGAAAGAAACCCCTTTTACAGTCTCAATATATTCTTTATTTTCACCTTTAAAACTGACTCGTAGATTTTCTACGCGAAGTAGCGCAGGTGCTGTGCTTGGATTGATTTCAGACATCGTTGCGCTCCTATTTCAGTTTTGGATCTAATGCATCACGGAGTGCATCGGTAAACATCGAGAAAGCAGTTACCAATACCGCCATGGCGATTGAGGCTGCCGCCAGTTGCCACCATTTACCCAAAATCAGCTCGCTTTGCGCTTCATTTAGCATACTGCCCCATGACACTACCCCGATAGGCACACCGAAACCAAGGAAGCTCAAAATGACTTCAGACTTGATAAATGCCACCACCAGAATAGACATCTGTACCAGGGCAATATGGCTGACATTGGGAAAAATATGGACAAACATACGACGCATATTACTCACGCCAATCGCCTTGGCAGCCAGCACATATTCACGTGCCGTATGTTTCATGTATTCGGCACGAACCAAACGGAAGACTCCGGTCCAGCCAGTCAGACCTAAAATCAGGATGATTGATAAAATACCTTTCTGCTGTAACACTGCGGCAATGGCCAAAACCAGCAACAGATAGGGAATTGAGGTAAAGATATTATAAAACCAGTTGAGGACATCATCGACCCAACCACCAAAATACCCTGCTATTGCACCCAGTGCAGTCCCAATCAGTACAGCGACAAAGGCTGCAATCAATCCAACCAGAATCGAGGTTTCAGCCCCCTTGATGGTTTTCTGTAAAACATCCTGTCCCCATTTATCTGCACCGAAGACTAGACTTTGCTTGAGTTCCCCACTTTCATCCATCAGCTGGCCGCCGAGCTCCTGATTAATGGCCTTCATGTCTTCTGCCAGCGGATCGACCACGCCATAATAATCGATGCTTGCACCTGCACCCTGCTCAGCAGCAATTTCAGCATTCAATTCAGCAATGACATCTTTTAAGGGATCAACTGGATTGACCGGTACAGCAACAGATTTTGTACCCTGTTCTGCATCAGATCCAGCCGGAACTGGCGCTGCACTGATAAAACTTGGCGGTGCATAGCTGACCGCTACTTCTTTATTCCAGTCTTTGGCAATCAGGCCGCTCATTGACAGTACCAGCAGCAGCAGATAAAACAGCACCACATACAGGGAAAACATGGCAATCCGGTCACGTTTCAAACGGCGCATGGCCAGTTGCCATAAGCCTGTTGAAGCCGATTCAGGTGCTGCTTCAGCCGCTTGTTCTTTTTTAAATATCGCACTCAGCATAATTCACCTACTTCAACTGTACACGCGGATCGACCCATTTATAGATCAGATCGGCAATCAGGTTGAATATCATGGTCGCAGCAGCAACATAGACCGTAATGGCTTTAATCACAGGAAAATCGGAACGTTCTACCGCAATAATGACTTCACGGCCAATTCCAGGAATACCAAAAAAACGTTCAATCAGGAAAGCACCGATCAGCAGTGCCGGAAGTCCTGCCATGACATCGGTAATAATCGGAATCGAGGCATTGCGCAGGACATGCACGCCCATGATACGGTTTTCACCCAGGCCTTTGGCACGCGCAGTACGTACATAGTCCTGATTAACCTCATCCAGTACAAAGCTACGATACAGGCGTAGTGTTGGTGCAATACTTACCACCAACATAATCAGCACAGGCAACAAGGCATATTTGAAAAGGTTGTCAGCGAAATTATCGCTCCAGCCCTGTACCGGAAACCAACTCAGTTCATAAGCCAGGAAATACTGGAACACGATGATGTATACCAGAATACTGATCGACATGCCGATCGTACACAGCATCATGATCATGCGATCTGTCAAAGAACCACGAACCGAAGCCACACCCAAAGCCAGAATGATAGAAATAATGGTTTGCAGAATGGTCAGTGGAATCAGAATGGTCAGTGAGGGCCCCAAACGGGTGGTGATAATCTGTGCCACCGACTCCCCGGTACTCCAGCTCACCCCATAATCAAAGGTTAAAATCTGCTTGATAAAGATCCAGAGTTGTACGTAATACGGTTGATCCACACCCAGTTGCTGACGGATGTTCTCAATCTGTTCCGCATTGGCCATTTTACCGGCCAGAATATAGGCAGGGTCTCCACCTACCCAGTTAAACAGCAGGAAAATCAGCAAAATCACCCCAAGCATGGTCGGGATCATTTGCCAAAGCCGTCGAATAATATATGCCAGCATCGCTTGCCTTCCTTAATTTTTTCCAGAGATTTCATTAAAGAAAGCTTTGCTGTCCGGATCACGACCCAAGAAGTCTTTCACCATTTGCTCGCCATGCTTTTGTCCGCCTTGAGCCAGGACCGTATTACGATAATGCGCACCGACTTTCTTGTCCATGAGCTGATCACCAAAGGATGAAAGCATATCCAGGGCAATGACTTCAGACCACATATAGCTGTAGTAACCTGCCTGATAGCCGCCCATCAGATGCCCGAACTGTCCCGGGAACTGCTGACCGCTGACATAACCCAAGGCGGTCTTGCCTTCCATATCCTGCCAGAGTTTTAAAGGCTCAATGTTTTTTGCATCTTTACCATGCAAGGCCATATCATATTGGGCATATAAAGCCTGACGGGCGTAATGCAGGCCTCGACCGTAATTCTTCACATTCTTTAAGCGCTCGGTCATGGCAGCATCCACCCGAGGACATGCCGGCTCACAGTAATCCGCTACTTTTGACAAGGTTTCCAGACGGCGTGCCCACTCTTCATACATCTGTGATGGTGCTTCTACAAAGTCACGCTCTACCGAGGTACCAGACTGTTCTGTATAGCGGGTTTTCGATAGAATCCCGTGCAAGGCATGACCCATTTCATGCACAAAGGTTTCCAGCTCGTTGCTATTCAAGCCCTTACGGTTAAAATTGGTCACCAGTACCGATACCGGACGACGCTGATTCAGGGTACTGCCGCCATAAGCTCCCCAGACAGCTGCATGCCCATATTTACCTTCACGCGGGTATTTATCGACATATAATCCGCCCAAGAATTCGCCCGTTGCTTTGTCATGTACCGCATAATATTCCACTTCATCATGCCAGGCCTTGACTTTCACCGGCTTGAACTCAATGCCATAGAGTTCCGAAGAAATAGCGAATAACCATTTTTGCGATGCTTCTGTCGGGAAATAATCCCGCAATTTTTCCTGGTCAACCTTGTATTTGGCCTGACGCAGTTTTTCACTCCAGTAACCCTGATTCCAGCGTGTAATTTCTGCTTTTTCTAGTGGAACTTTTAAAGTTTCAGCCTTGAACTGACGTAATTGTTCTACATCCTGCTTTTCTAAAGGTGCAACTTTGGCATAAACCTCATCCAGAAAACCGTTCACTGCTTCCGGAGTTTTGGCCATGCGGAATTCAAGCGCAGAATGGGCATAGCTTTCCTTATCAAAAAGTTGTGCCATTTCATAACGCAGATCAATGGCTTTTTTCATGAATTGCAGGTTTTGTTCGGTCCCGCGACGCGTGTAAGCGGTCTGGTAACGTTTGCGTGCTTCATCACTTTCTGCCAGCTCCATAAAAGGCTGGTATTCCGGATAATCAAAGCCGAGCAGATAATTGCCCTTTTCATTTTTCTTTAAATTTGCGATGTAACTTTCTGGCAGGCCTTTCATTTCAGCTGGAGTAAATTCAACTTTTTCAGGGTTATCCCGCACATTTTTGGAAAAATCCTGCCCCAGTTTGGTACTTTCTTCAATAATTTCTTTCAGTCGTTTCTGTTTTTCTGCACTGAGTTGTACCCCGGTGTTCTCAAACTGTTCCAGAATGTCTTCTAAAAATTTCTGATCAATCGGATCACTGGCTTTCAGTTTTTTGAACTGTCCATACAGTTTCGGATTCTGATACAGGGTGGTTTGGTATTTGCTGATTTTAAGTTCACAGTCATCGGCTGCCTGACGCAATGCAGGATCCGGATCGACATTACTGTACAGCCCTACTGCAGCACCGAAATCACGGGCTTTGGCATGCAATTCATCCCATTCAGCCAGATAAGGCCCTGCCTTGGCTTTATTTTTAATTTTCTTATTTTCAAATATCTGGATATCTTTTTGCATGGAGGCCAGACTGGCATCACATAAAGACGGAATTTCTGCAGCCTTGAATAATGGCAGCAGCTGCGCTTGGGTTTCTGCCGCTACACCTTGATATCCCCCCATCATCATTAAACATAAGGTACTTAATTTTAAAGATTTTGATTTCATATTCATCTCCAGATTTTTTCTTACTTTTTCGTATTAATATCGATATACATCCATTCTGAAGACAGAATCGGATGGGACTTATGTCCAATAATTTGGGGTTGGGTCAAGGCGTTACGGTAGGTGCTATAGAGCATCAGGGTCGGCATGTTGACTTCCAAAATCCGGGTCATTTTGCGGTAGAGCAGATCACGCTCCGGACCAGGCGGCATGCTCTGGGTTTGTTCGTATAGACGGTCGAATTCAGGATGCTTGAAACAGGCATTGTTGGTGACATTGACATTCTTCCCATAGAACAGCTGCATAAAGTTGTCGGCATCCGGATAATCGGCAATCCATGCAGAACTCTTGAACATGGTTTTACATTGCTTTTCCAGCTTGATGCCTTCAGCGAATGGCATGGCCTTACTGGTCAGCTGAATATGGATACTGTCTAGGGTCTTTTTCCAGAATTCACCCTGTTGCTGGCCCCGACTGGTATTCCCAGTAATCAGTTCAATCACCAGAGGTTTACCTTCAGGCGTTTTCCGCCAGCCATCTGCACCGATCTTGTAGTTATAGCGGTCGAGCAACATATTGGCTGCTTTGACTGAATAGGGAATACTGCTTTTATAGGACGGTGAATAGCCTGCTACTCCTGGGGGGATAGGCATGTGCAGTTTTGCTCCATCCCCCTTAAGTAATACATTGATCATGTTTTCTACAGAAAATGCCATCGCCATGGCACGACGTAAGGCAATTTTTTCTGGCGCGAAACCACCCACGACCGGGTTTTGCATATTCCAGTAATGGTAGCTAATGGAGGGCTCTAAAATACGTGACAGCTTCACTCCCTGCTGAGCCAGCTCAGGCTTTAATTTGTCACCATCGAGGGCCTGAACGACGATATCACCCTCAATTTCGAGCAAGTCCAGTTCATTTTTCTTAAATGCCAGCATCCGGGATTGCGCTTCTTCAATAACACGCACATCAATAGTACCGATTTGAGGCATTTTTTTGCCCTGCATGGCTTTTACAATGGCCTGATCTTCTGCACCACTGGCTTTAAAGTCCCAGACAAAACCACGATAAGCCGGATTTGGTTTTAAGATAATCCGTGAGCCGGGTGTCCAGCGGCTGAGCACATAAGGACCAGTTCCCACTGGCCTATTCATGACCCAACCCGCCTTGTCTTTATATTTTTCAATCACTTCACGAGCTACTGCAGCGGCAGGCCCATGTGCCAGCAACATCGGAAAATTCTGATCCGGATTATTCAGCTTTAATACCAAGGTATAGCGGTCTGGAGTCTGAATACCTTCAAACGGATTTTCATAGGCTTTGCCATTCTTTTTGGTGAGGGCCATCCATGCTTCCAGCCCTTTAATTCGGCCATCCAGCAACCAGCTGTTCGGTGAATGCAGCTTTGGGTCCAGTAGACGTTTCAAGCTATAAGCATAGTCATACGAAGTCAGTTCACGTTTTTTACCGCCGAAGACCGGATCATCAGCAAAGTAAATACCCTTTTTGATTTTAATGGTATAAGTCAGGCCATCCGCACTCACTTGAGGCAAACTGACTGCAGTCAAGGGTACCAGTTTCGCTGGCGAGGCCAGATAGTCATAGGTAAATAAGGTCTCAAAAATCGCGGCATTAATCTTGGCTGAATAACGGTCATGGATATAACCCGGATCAAAACCGGTTTCAGCTGCCGGAAAGACGGTTTTTAAAACTTTATTCGGATTCGCCGGATTGGCCGCCCATGTGGACGCTACCCCTGTCATCATTAAACTGACCACCAAAACCCCGCGCGCCAGTTTTTTTAAAGCATTTGTATTCACATTCATACTGGTTCTTAATCTTCTCAAGTTATTTTTTAACAGCTTCAATATCCATATATTGCCAAACTGCTCGGGTCACAGGATGGGCTTTAAAGCCCTGTACATGCGGATGAATCAACCAGTTGCGTATACGGGTATTGTGCAGAATCCATGGATTATCGGCCTCCATCTGGCGGTTCATCTCCTCATAATATGGCGTCCGCTGCTGTGGCGGCAGTTTCATTGCAGTCTGGTACAATGCGTCATAGGCTTTTGAGGTATAGCAACTCAGGTTGCCTTGCTGCGCATTTGGCCCATACAGTAATTGGGCAAAGTTTTCCCCTTCCGGATAGTCCGCAATCCAGGCTCCACCCCACATCATATGTTTGCATTGGGTGGCTTCTTTTAAATTGTCAGCAAAATTACTGACCTTGAACTCAATTCGCACCCCGATTGCATCCAGATTCTTTTTCCATAACTCTGCAGAAATCACCGAAGAGCTTGAGCTGGTTGAATTCATTTTTAGTGTCAAAGGCTTGCCATCAGGCAAGGTGCGGTAACCATCAGCGCCTTTCTTATAGCCAAAGCGGTCAAGCAGTTTATTGGCCAGTAATGGGTTATAAGCAATACTGCTTTTATACTTCGGATCATGTCCCCCCACTCCCTCTGGCAAAATCATTTCAGCTTTATCGGCATGACCTTTGTACAACTGCTGGATAGCTTCTTTCTGGTTATAGGACAAGGCGAGAGCACGACGTAAGGCAATTTTTTCCAGTGAATTTCCACCAATTAACGGATCACGCATATTCATGATGGTATAGGTAATTTCCGGTTCTTTATTCGGATAATGCAGGATGCCTTTTTTCTTATATTCGCTTTTCAGCTGCTTATTTTCCAGTGCCTGTTCGGCGCCGCTCGCAGTGAGTTTGTCATAGTCCAGTTGTCCAGACTTTAAAGCCAGCCAGCGAGACTGTTCCTCTTCAATAATACTGATTTTGATCTTGCCAATTTGCGGCATCTGCTTGCCTTGCATGGCTTTGATAATACGTTGATCCCATTCGGAACCATCGCCCTTAAAGTTCCAGACAAAACCGCGATAATTCGGGTTGGCGGTCAATTCAATACGGCTACGCGGCACATATTTGTGTAACTGATAAGCCCCTGTTCCAACCGGATGCTGACCTGCCCGATGACCATAATGTTCGATCACCTCCCGTGCGGTACCACTAAAAGCCACATAGGCCAGAATATATGGAAAATTCAGATCGGAACGGGTCAGGGTAATTTGTAAGGTATATTTATCTAGTGCTTTTAAACCGGGAATAGCTGCATCGTAGTTGAACTTGCCAGTTTTTTTAGCCTGCTGGATGACCTGATCTGCCCCAAGGATTTTCCCCTCAATAAAAGAAAAAGAAGGAGAATGATTTTTGGGATCCATGATCCTTTGCATGGAGTAGATATAATCACGCGCCACCAGTTCACGCTTTTTGCCCTGAAATGCCGGATCATCACTGAAATAAATTCCTGGCTTGACTTTAAAGGTATAAACTTTGCCATCCTGCTCAACCTTGGGTAAAGATTCAGCTGTATTTGGAGCCAAGATTGCCGGCCGCGCCAGATAGTCATAACGCAATAAAGGCTCAAAAATAGCTTCAGCAACGCTACCACTATAAAAATTATAGGTTTTGACCATATCAAAACCATCATCAGGCGCTTCAAAAGCCAAGTTTAAAACTTTATCCGGATGTGCAGATGATTTTGCCCAGGAGGCTTGCCCCGTAGTCATGGCCAAGGCCAAAATTGTCATACTGAAAAATGCTGATTTCAAATTTGTACCTATTCTTGATCTTGAAGTTTTATTGCTATAGGAAGTCTTTAACACATCATCCCATATTTGCTTCAATGGATGGGTCAAAGCTGGACAGATGGAATAAACTGAACAAAGCGAATTTCATGCCATCCTCGAAAAATAACGATTTTTTCCTGTTATTACCTCAAAAAAGCTTATTTTTATTAATTATTTAAAACATTATCAATAACATAATATTTTCCATGAATCATTAATTTAATGTTTATTCTTAAAATCTAGATTCAAACCTAATCTGCACAAAAATAAACCAGACCTGTTTCATATTATTGCATCCTCCCCCTGCTTCAACCCAAAAAAATACCCACATAAGTAAATGAAATATATAATTATTATCTTATTAAATTATTGTATATTTTATGTAAAAATCATGCACCATGATTAAACTTTATTCAATTTATCTTTCAGTTTTAGATTCCTTTCTTATTCATTAAATATTTATTTTTTACTTTCTCATGGTTTCCTATAGAGACTTTCTTCAGATTTTAAACCCTACTCTCTTAATATTTCTTCATCAGAACTTAGTACAACTCCAAAAAAATCAAATTAAATATATTTTTTTCAATCACTTAATATTTTTTAAAATTAATAATTTATAAGTTGGCATTCGCTTTGCTTAAGTCCTCCCAGCACTACTTCACATAACAAAAGGGTGAAAATTACGATGAAAAAAAACAAATTGGTCGGATCTATGGGGGCTCCAACAGTTGGCAAGACAATACTCAAGTTAAGTACGCTTACCTTAAGTATGATGTGCTTGTCTTTGGCACATGCAGCCGATGAACCAGAAAACTCTGCCGCTCAACCTACCAAGGTTCAAAAAGTGACAGTGACAGGTTCATCTATTAAAGGAGTAGCTGCACAAAGTGCATCTCCTATTACTGTGCTTAAAGTCGAAGATCTGGTGAATCAGGGGGTCACCACGGTTGAAGAAGCCATTAATAAAGTAAGTGCTAACCAAGCTGGTTTTGCTGTTTCTCAAAATATTGGTAAAAGTAATACTTCAGGTTCTTCTGCCAACCTGCGTGGGATTGGTACTGATAAGACCTTAGTTTTATTAAATGGGCGTCGTTTGGCTAACAGCCCATTTAGTACTTCTGAAGTTAACCTGAATATTATTCCGCTCGCGATGGTTGAGCGAATCGAGATTCTGCGTGATGGTGCTTCTGCAGTATATGGTGCAGATGCAATTGCCGGCGTAATTAACTTTATTATCAAAAAGGAATACCAAGGTTTCGGTATTTCTGGTGGACTGCAAGCACCTGAAGAAAAGAATGGCGACAAATATGATGTCTCTATTTTCGGTGGTTATGGTGATCTGGATGAACAAGGTTTCAACGTTTACGGTGTAGTAGATTATCGTACTTCTGACATGATCATGGCCAAAGATCGTAAAGTCAGCCGTCGTGGTGGTTTAATTCCAGAGTTGAACATGGCGATCGGTTCAAGTGCCGGCTTCCCTGCCAACCTTTTAGATTCAGGTGTAGGTGTAGTTAACCCTTATATCAATCAAAACTGTAATAATGCACCAAATATGTTTGTATCTGGTACACGTTGCCTGTTAAACACTCAAGCACTCATTGGTATTACTCCAGAAGAAGAAACTTTTTCAGCTCTAGGTAAAGGTACCTTCAAATTAACCGATTCATTAAATGCGGTTGCTGAATATATTTATACTGAAAGTAAAGTAAAAACCTCGATAGCACCTGATGTATGGGGAGGTAGTCTTTCTATTCCAAATACCAGCAAATATTATCCAGGCAACGGCATTACACCAGACATCGCTGGTCTGGTAGATCCAAGAGCAGCACTTTATTTACGTTCACAATCAGGTAACCGTGTTTCTCAATCAGAAAATGAATCAAACCGCTTTTTTGCAGGGATTGAAGGTGAAGTCTACGGTTGGGATGTAAATGGTGGCGTTACTTATGCCAAAAGTGAAGCAACTGATAATTTCGTCAGTGGTTACCTGAATCAAAGTTTGGTTCAAGCCGCACTTAATGATGGCACCTTAAACCCATTTGGTCCTCAGGCCGCTGCAGATGCTGGGAAATGGTCTACTTTTGATGTGGCAGGCCCAACAAATATGGCAAGTCTGGATTCTACCACTATAGATTTCACCGTCAGCCGTCCAATCTATGAACTACCTGCAGGTGAAGTTGGATTTGCCTTGGGTGGTAGCTACACCACTCAGGACTGGGAAGCCAAGGTGAATGCCGATCTTGTTCGCCAGGTTCCAGGTTCTGGTATTGATCCAAATAAACCGTCAAGTTCAGGTGACCGTGATATTACTGCGGTGTTTACTGAATTACATGTACCGATCTTGCCGACTCTAGAAGCTCAACTTGCGGCACGTTATGATGACTATAGTGACTTTGGTGATACTTTCAATCCAAAAGTATCCCTACGTTGGGAACCGGTTAAAGAGTTAATGTTCCGTAGTTCTTATAGTACTGGATTCCGTGCCCCAAGTATGTGGGAAATCAACTCTTTACAAAGTGAAACCAATACTAGCACTAACTTCAATAACCCACGTTTTTGTGATGCTAACGGTCAACCGACCAGCACCCAATTTGCAGACCAATGTGGTATGCAGTTCAAGCGTAAACAAGGTGGTAACCCAGACTTACAGCCAGAAGAATCAACCTCTTTTACAGCCGGATTCGTATATGAACCAATCAAGAATCTGGTATTCACCGCTGATTACTACAATATTGACATTGAAGGTTTAGTCAGCTCAGTTACTCCTAATGACATTTTTAATGACCTTGATCGCTATGGCAATCTGATCGTTTACGCTCCAGATGGTCGTATCCAATATTTAAATACAACTCTACAAAATATGGGTGGATTAAAAACTGAAGGGATTGACCTCAGCCTGAACTACTTAAGCCCAATGACAGCAACAGGCCGTTTTGGTTTTGGGATTGATGGTACCTATGTCATCAAAATGGATGAGCAAGAAGAACCAAACGGTGAATGGGAAGGGCTCGTCGGCATCTATGATGATCCTGCAGTCGTCCGCTGGAGACATATTGCCAATATCAACTGGTCTTATGAAGACTGGAAAATGAGACTAGAACAACAATATATCCGTGGTTATGAAGACTTTTCTCAAGAACGTGATGTAAGTGCCTATACGCTTTATAACTTTGCAGGCACCTATAGCGGATTCAAGAATTTAGAGCTAACTGCAGGTATTCGCAACATGTTTGATGCAGAACCACCTGCTTCTGATGCAACCAACAATGCTCAATATGGCTATGACCCTCGTCACGGTGATCCAATGGGCCGTACCTACTTCCTACGTGGTACTTATAAATTCTTTTAATTAATTACTTCGCAAACACTGCTGCCAAGCGGTGTTTGCGGTTTTTCCCGTTTAATTTTAGCCAAACAAAAAATAATGCTGCCTGTAACTAAAAAAATTTTCTCATCAGTGCACTATTTCCTGTTTGTCTTAAATTCTAGGAGTCATGATGGGCACAAAGTTTGAAGACTTAGAAAAAAACTCCGCCAAAAAACTGACTGGTATTGGGGTCGTTGTTTTTTTGCATATCCTGGTTGGCCTGGTACTCATGGCTGGTATGGCAAAAGACATTATTAAACCAACGGAACAGCCAGTTGAGCTAATGATTATTCAAGATATTAAGCCGCCTGAACCTGAGCCACCAAAAGAAACACCACCTGAACCACCAAAAATCGTGGAAAAAGTAGCACAAGTGCCTGAGGTGAAACCGGTTGAAAAAGTCGTTCCTGTACAGAAAACACTTCCAACACCAACCCAACCGACAACTGTTGCAGTACCTACTCCCGTTGCAGCGAGTCCTTCACCAAGTCCGGTAGCAGCACCGGCTCCAGTAGTCGCAGCCGCTCCAGCCCCAGCTCCTCCACCCGCTGGCGTAACTCGTGGTGTTTCACAAGGTGAAGCAGGTTGTAAACGCCCAGACTATCCACGTGATGCACTGATGAATGAAGAACAAGGTGAAGTCTTGATCTCTGTATATGTAAATACCACCGGCAAGGTCCAGGATGCCAAAGTGAAAAAGTCGAGCGGTAGTCGTGCGCTGGATCGTGCAGCATCCAAGGCCTTCAGCTTATGTACTTTCAAGCCGGCAATGAAAAATGGCGAACCGCAAGAATCTTGGTATGACATTCCATATGAATTTGTCCTTGACTAACAGATACAACAGATAAAGAAAAAAATCAGGAGATCCATGATGAAAAAATCACTAAAACCTTTAAAAAATATGACTGCTGCTGGTGTAATTGCCATGAGCACTTTATTACCTCTGCAAACAGTTTTTGCAGAACAGTCCGCTACCCCCAATACCAGTGCTGTCACTGAAACAGTGGTAACAACACCTGCAACAGCGGCTACACCGACCCCGCCACCACTGCCTGCTGAAGCTAGCGATGAAAAAGCTGGATACAATCCTTATGGCCTAGAAGCCATGTGGAAAGAAGGTGATATTGTTTCTAAAATCACTTTGTTTATTCTGGTGGTCATGTCGATCGGTACCTGGTACATCATGATCAGCAAATGCCTGCAACAAGGCAAGATTCGCAAACAGGCTAAGCAAGCTGAAAATACTTTCTGGGAATCTTCTTCTCTGGATAATGCAACCGAGAATCTGGACGAAGCCAGCGTCTACCGTTTTATTGCGGAAAAAGGGATTAAATCAACTAAAAATCATGGCGGTACACTACTTGAGCGTATTGATTTCAATACCTGGGTCACTATCTCAATTTCCCGTGCGATCGACAAAATCCAGAACCATCTGAGTGGTGGCCTGGCCTTCCTTGCGACAGTCGGGTCTACCGCACCTTTCGTTGGACTTTTCGGAACCGTTTGGGGGATTTACCATGCATTGACTGCCATTGGTGTTTCAGGGCAAGCATCCATTGATAAAGTTGCCGGCCCGGTTGGTGAAGCACTGATCATGACTGCAATCGGTCTTGCGGTCGCAGTTCCTGCGGTACTCGGCTACAACTGGTTGACTCGCCGTAATAAAGCGGTCATGGAAGAAGTACGTACCTTTGGTTCTGATTTACACGCAGTATTACTCAGCGGCGAAATTACGACCAATAATCCTGTCAATCGTGACGTGAAGTAAGAGTGAGGCATCAGCCATGGGAATGATGGTCAATTCAAACGACAGCGATGATGAGGTAATTGGAACCATTAATACCACACCTTTGGTTGATATTATGCTGGTTCTGCTCATTATCTTCCTGATTACTGTACCGGTTGCCATTCATACCGTACCTGTCGATCTGCCCGAAGAAAGAAATGTACTGTATGAAACCAAGCCAGAAAATGTTCAGCTGGCTGTCAATAAAACTGGCGATATTTTCTGGAACGAAATTTATATTGCAGATAAAACAGTTTTACTGAGCCGTTTACAGGCAGAAGCACAGAAACGTCCGCAGCCTGAAGTGCATATTCGTGGTGATCAGTTAACACCTTATGAAGCAATTGATCAGGTGATTAGTACGACCCAGCAAGCGGGTATTGGCAAAATTGCTTTTGTCACCACTCCGCCCGCTACACCTTAAGCACAAAGAAGGATTAAGTTTATGGGTATGAATGTTGGTTCAAATCAAGACGATGATGTGATGTTAGATGTCAACATGACCCCATTGATTGATGTCATGCTGGTCTTGCTGATTATGTTTATTATCACAATTCCTTTGCCGAATAACTCGATTAATATCGATCTACCGAATGGAACGCCTCCTGTAACCGATGAAAAACCGCCTGAGCTGGTGGAATTACGTCTGGATGCACAAGGTAAGATTTTCTGGAATGAACAGCCGGTAGCAAATACCCAAGCTCTGGAAAACTTATTCAAGACAGTAGCGCAAAAAGCGGATCAGGATCAGATTAAAATCAAGGCGGATCGTGCCACTGAATATAAACATATCGCTATGGTCATGGCGGCAGCTCAAAGGCTGGAGGTCAAAAAAATTGGCATTATGAGTAATAACAACTAAGTATTTTCAAGATATAAAAAACCCAGCATGTGCTGGGTTTTTTATTCATCCGGTTTTACATCTGTGACTGAATATAATTTTGCAGACCAATCAGTTCGATTAAGCGCAATTGTTTTTCTAACCAGTAAGTATGGTCTTCTTCGGTATCCGACATTTGCTGGCGTAACATATCACGGCTGATATAGTCACCTTTCTCTTCGCACAGTTTGATGCCCTGCGCCAGTTTTTCCCGCACATGATATTCAAGTTTTAGATCGGCTTTCAGGCAGCTCACCACATCCTCGCCAATCTCAACGTCATCGCGCTGCATGTTTGGCGTTCCTTCAAGGAACAGAACACGACGGATAATCGCATCCGCATGCTGGGACTCTTCTTGCATTTCGTGATCGATACGTTCAAAGATTTTGGTCAATCCCCAATCTTCATACATACGAGAGTGAATCAAGTATTGGTCACGAGCAGCCAGTTCGCCACCGATCAACATATTTAAATAATCTACGACTTCTGGATTTCCGCGCATTTGAATAACTCCCTACCTGTATTTTGCTATTATGGCGAAAAGCAATTGAATTTGCAAAGCTTAACCATGGTTAAATATTTGATTTTTATATAATTAAAATGAGAAGTACTTGCATTTACACTTCGTTCTTAATGAAATCCCATTTATAAAACAACACTTTGCATTTTCATTACGCTTGGCAATAACCTAAAACCGGCGAATAAACACATGCGTTAAAATTTGTAAATCTTAATTTTGAACAGACAGATTCATTCTTTTTGTATAAACATCACTGCATTGGCGTACTTCATGCTTAAATTTCGCTTATCATTCACACAAATTTAAAACAACAACGGTTCCGATATGACACATCCACAAACAACAGCGCCTGTTCTGGTTACCGGTGCATCGGGTTATATTGCCAGCTGGGTTATCCAGAAATTACTCACGCAAGGCTATACCGTACATGCCACGGTACGTGACCTGAATAAAAGCAAAAGCTTTGCCCATTTAGAAAAAATTGCCGACAGCACGCCGGGAACTCTCAAGTTATTTCAGGCCAATTTATTAAGCCCGGGTTCTTTTGATCAGGCGATGCAAGGCTGTGAAATTGTCTTTCATATGGCCTCACCTTTTGTGGTCACCAACTATAAAGATGCAGTCAAAGATATTATCGAACCTGCGGTGTTAGGCACTGAAAATGTACTGAATAGTGTCAATCAGACTGAATCAGTGAAACGCGTGATCGTGACATCGAGTATCGCATCCACCTATGGCGATGCCATTGATATTCTACAAACTAAAAATAACAGTTTTGATGAATCACACTGGAATACCACCAGTTCGGCCACGCATCAGCCTTATCCTTATTCCAAAGTCATGGCAGAGCGTAAAGCCTGGGAAATGGCTGAAGCGCAGGATCGCTGGGATCTGGTCTGTATCAATCCTGCACTGGTTTTTGGTCAATCCTTAACGCCAAATACCCAATCCGGTAGTGTGGAAGTTATGCAACAGTTTGCCAATGGCATGACTTTGCTTGGCGTTCCACCGATGTGGAATGGCGTGGTCGATGTTCAAGATGTCGCTGAAGCGCATATCCGTGCTGCGTTTAATCCGCAAGCGCATGGCCGTTATATCATTTGTAGTGAAAGCTTGAGCCTGCTGGAAATGGGCCAAATTCTGCGAGCATATTTTGGCAATAAGTTTCCCTTCCCGCGCAATCAATTGCCGAAGGCAGCCTTTAAACTGTTCGGGCCTGTAGCAGGTTTTAGCCGTAAATTTGTAGAGCTGAATATGGGTTATCCAATTTTCTTTAATGCGCAAAAAAGTAAAGATGAGCTCGGCATTGAGTATCGTCCGGTGAAAGAAAGTCTGGTTGAACATTTCCAGCAGCTACTCGATGATGGTGTTGTGAAAAAATATATTCCTTAATCTTTTTATGCAAAAAGCCACCCGAAGGTGGCTTTTTTAACTCTTATTCTTTCATGAAATGTGCAGAGATTTAGGCTTCAAGCTGACCATAGTCTTGCATCAAGCCAATAAACTGTTGTTCATTGATCACTGGAATACCAAGTTTTTCTGCTTTATCCAGTTTTGAGCCAGCTTTTTCACCCGCAACCACACATTTGGTTTTGCTGGATACACTGCCACTGACTCGTGCACCTAAGGCTTGCAATAACTGGGTTGCATCATCTCGTCCCATACTGCTTAAAGTCCCGGTGACCACCCAGCTTTCGCCGTTTAACGGCTGACGAGTCGGTGCGATCGGTGCATCCCAGTGAATACCGGCAGCCAGTAAACGATCCAGAACTTCCAGATTATGCGGTGCCTGAAAGAAATCCAGAATCCATTCCGCAGTGATATCACCTACATCCGGAGTTTTCTTTAAAGCCTCCAGATCGGCCTGACGCAAGGCATCCAGCGTCTGGAAAGTATTGGCCAGCATCCGCGCCGTAGTTTCACCCACCCCACGAATACCGAGTGCATAGATAAAAGCAGCCAGTGTGGTCTTTTTACTGTTTTCAATGGCATCCAAAAGATTCTGAACCGATTTGGCGCCCATCTTTTCAATACCGAGCAAAGTCTCACGATGTTCATGCAGATGGTAAATATCTGAGACATCTTTTAAAAGATTTAGATGTAGCAGTGACTCTACCCAGCGATCACCCAGCCCTTCGATATCCATGGCCTTACGCGACACAAAGTGACGAATGGTTTCGATCCGCTGCGCAGCACAATAGAGTTCGCCAGAGCAACGGGCCAATGCTTCACCTTCCGGCATCACCACGGGTGAATCACAGACTGGACATTGCTCAGGCAAATGCACTTCAACTGCATCAACCGGGCGAAATTCCGGCCAGACTTTTTCAACTTTAGGAATCACATCGCCACTACGATAAACACTAACTGTATCGCCAATACGCACATCCAGACGGTGAATTTCGCCAATATTGTGCAGGGTTACATTAGATACTGTTACTCCGCCGACAGCGACTGGATTCAAACGCGCGACTGGAGTTAATGTTCCAGTACGACCCACTTGCCAGTTAATATTTTCTACTGTGGTCAGTGCTGCAACTGCCGGAAATTTATAGGCGGTGGCCCAACGCGGTTCACGGCTCAGGAAACCAAGCTGTTGCTGCTGTTTCAGGTCATTGACCTTGATCACCATACCATCGATTTCGACACTGAGACTGGCACGCTCATCAATGATCTGTTCGTAGACCTTTTGCACGTCCTGAATACTGTCACAGATAAAGTGACGCTCGCCAACCGCAAAACCGAACTGATGTAACCATTCCAGACTGGCGGACATAGTGGTTTGTCCATGATGCGGCACGCACTGAGCAATCCCATAAGCATAAAAAGCCAATGGCCGCGAGGCAGCAATATTCGGGTCCAGCTGACGCAAACTTCCTGCCGCAGCATTACGCGGATTAGCAAAGGTCTTTTCACCTTTGGCGGCATTGGCAGCATTCAATTTTTCAAAACCTGATTTTGGCATCAACACTTCGCCGCGTACTTCCAGCAAATCGGGAATGATGCCATTCACCGGAGATAAAAGTTTCGGCAGGTTGCGAATGGTTCTGACATTTTGGGTGATGTCTTCACCGGTTTCCCCATCGCCGCGCGTCACCCCACGCGTCAGTACGCCATGCTCATACCAGAGTGAAATGGCCAGACCATCAAATTTCAGTTCCACATCATATTCAATTTTTTGATTTGGCAAACGTTCTTCAATACGGCGGGCAAAAGCCAGCAGATCTTCCTGATTAAAGACATTGCCTAATGACAGCATCGGCACGGCGTGTGTTACGGTCACAAATTTTGAAAGCGCCTGCCCACCCACTTTATCTGTCGGGCTATCGGACTGGATCAGGTCAGGATATTGTTGTTCTAAGGCTTTGAGCTGATGAAAGAGCTGATCATATTCACTGTCTTCAATGCTCGGTTGATCCATCACATAATAAGCATGGTTATGCTTGGCAAGCAGTTGAATCAGTTGACGCATTTGCGCAATGACAGTGGCATCTTGGGTCATAATTTCACCATAAAAAAGGGCGGAAAATCCGCCCTGTAGAATATTCAGCTTTTGGCTATTATAAAAATTGCAGTCTACAGATTCAACTTGGAGATTGAACAAAGCAGCCTTAAACTTCCGTCCCTTGTCCAGCACGATAATCAATTGCCTGATGGCGCCAGAATTCACGTAATTGTGGAGTAAATTCCTGTTGATTCTGGTCATAGACCAGACCGTCCACTTCACGGGCAATCAGACGTGAAATACTGTCCATGGTATCAAACGCATTTTGTACATCGCTATGCGGTAAAGCCAGGAAGAATGCCAGACCTTTCACTTCCTGAGTCGACAGGGTTTCCAGATCAAAGCCTTCCATTCCGGTATCGGTCATTTGCAATACCGAAAACAGCAGTTTTGAACCATCTTCACTATAACGGTGGAAACAGGCCAATTCACCATAACGCAGGCCATATTTCAATAAAACCTTCAAGGTTTTATCACCCGAAAGTACACGGCCTTGTGGATAGATATGCAAAGAAATAATGGTTTCAGCATTGGACAAAGCACTTTCTTCATCCACTATTTTTTGCTCATGCAGATGTGCATCCAGAATACTGCTTTCATCATTAAATTCAGAAATTTCTGCTTTTTCGATGTTGCTGTTCAGGCTGAATTCAGGCGTTTCTTCCTTGGTTTCAGTCTGGCTATTCTCCCTCTCTGCTTTTACTTGCGGAATATCTGCTGCCGTTCCTACTGACTTTGCCACTCCTTCAGCTTCTGTTGACGGGACAACTGCAAGAGTTTCGACCGCTGTCGGCTCAACTGGAGTTGATTCAGCCTTGTGAAATACTGAAGGTTTTTCAGGAGCCGGTTCATCTACACTCAGGCTTGGCTCGATACGATCAGATTCGACATCCTGTTGTGCCAATTGAGAACGTACATGCCTTGGAATGATCGGTGTCTGGCTATCCGGGTCGATATGCAGGTTGGCATCCAGTGAAGGTACAGCCTCTACAGGTTTTTTGAACAGCATTCTTATACCAAACAGCATAATCACAATTGCGATAACAATCCCGATAATGGTGGTGATTTCCATATTATACCTCCGCAGCTAGGCCGTATTCTTTTGCCTGTTCCAAATTAACTGTCACTAATTTTGATGTTCCCGGTTCAGGCATGGTTACACCCAAAAGATCAGTCGCCATCATCATTGCAAGTTTGTTATGGGTAATATAAATAAATTGCACGTGTTCAGAAAGCTCTTTGACTAAATTACAAAAGCGTCCCACATTGGCATCATCCAGCGGTGCATCGACTTCATCCAGTACACAAAATGGTGCCGGATTTAAGCGAAAAATCGCGAAGACCAATGCTAATGCAGTTAAAGCCTTTTCTCCACCCGAGAGTAAGGCCAATGAGCTGTTTCGTTTACCCGGTGGTCGGGCCATCAGTTTTACCCCCGACTGCCAGCCATCTTCAAGGCTTAAACTCGCCTCACCACCTTCAAAGACTTTCGGGAACAGGTTTTGCAGTTCAGCATTGACCTGATCAAACGTGTGCATAAACAGTTTACGGGTTTCCTGGTCAATACTTTTCATTGCAGCCTGTAGCTGTTCAACCGTATTTTCCAGATCCTGCATCTGATGACTCAGTTCCTCATAACGTTTTGACACTTCTTCATATTCTTCAGAAGCCGCCAGATTGACTGCACCGAGTTTATCAAACTGAGCCTGAGCTTTTTCCAGTTTCGCCTGATGTGCTTTAACATCAATATCGAGCCCGGAAATTACTTCACTATTCAATTCTTTCAGTTGTTCAGAATAATGCTGCAAATCAGATTTGGCTGCCTGCCAGGCCAGACGTTTTTCTTCCAGTGTAGTGCGGAGTTTTTCATCCTGCTGCTGGAAGCTGTGACGCTGTTCGGTCAGCTGCTGCTGTTTGCTCTGCACCTGATTTAATTCAATCTGCCAGTCGGCCCAGGTCTTTTGCAGCTTTTCAGTGATCTGCGCCTGTTCATTGAACTGGCTCTGTAAAGCAGGTAATTCCAGCTGTACCGGATCGACAAACTTTTTGGCTTGTTCGATTTGTGCAGTAATTTGCTGAGACTGTTCTTTTAGGAAAACCTGATCTTTTTCCAGTAATTCAATCTGCTGCTGGCTTTGCACATTTTGCCGGCGCAACACTTCCAGTTCCTGCTGCGCTTGCTGATTGAGCTGCTGTGAGTCATCCAGCTGAGCACTCAATTCTTCTAGCTGGAATTGCAGGGTTTTATAATTTGGTAGCGCCTGTTCCAGTTTGATATTCAAGGCATGCAGATCAATTTCCAGATCATCTTTCTGCATGGCATCTTCTTCAAGCTGCTCATCCAGTTGTTGTAACTGATGCTGTAATTGCTGCTTTTGCAATGCAAAAGCCTGCGCACTACTTTGTACTTTAGCAATATTGACATCGAGTTGCTGCAGCTGCTTTTGGGTATGCTTGTGCTGCTCACTGATGCTTTGAATCCGGCTTTGCAAAGCTTTAACCTGATCGGCGAATTCAGGTAACTGCTGCTCCAGCTGCATAAACTTAGGTTCAAGTTCCGCAAGCTGCTGCTCGATTTCATCCAGACGCATTCGATGACTCAATGCACCTTGTCCGGCCTGACTGGCTTCATCATAGTCCAGTGCAATGACCCAGTCCGATCCAACATGATAGCCATCTAAACTCAGTAATGTCTGGCCTTGTAATAGCTCAGTTTGAAGCGGTAATGCTTGCGTTAATGTATCTACGACCGCGACTTGTTGCCACAGTGAATAATGTGGAGATTCAATCCAGTCGGCCAGACACATCGTATTGGCTATCTGAATTTTAGTATGAACAGCCTGTTGCTTTAACTGACGCGCACAATCTTCAAGGAAGTGCTCGCCCTCTGCCAGAATCTGGGCAGACAGCCACTTGGCCAAAAACTTTTCGATCAGGCTGGCATGTCCTTTGCCTGCATCACTGAGCTTAAGTACATGCATCAGCTGTACCGCATTACTCTTGGTATTTGAGTTAGCTTTGGTCAGCAATTGACTCAGGTTTTTCTTTTCTGAATGAAGCACCTGAATTTCAGATTTGAGCTGCATCAAGCGCTGCTGATGGTTCGCCTGCTCTGCCTGCATCTGCTCGAATTGAGTTCTTAAATCTGTTAATTGAATTTCATAGCCAACGATTTGCTGTTCAGCTTGGGCTTT
The DNA here is from genome assembly GCF_024129685.1 of Acinetobacter lwoffii. Taxonomy (GTDB): domain Bacteria; phylum Pseudomonadota; class Gammaproteobacteria; order Pseudomonadales; family Moraxellaceae; genus Acinetobacter; species Acinetobacter lwoffii_X. Next base: position 44,174 of record NZ_JAMXXL010000010.1, read on the forward strand.
GTCTGCCTGATACTGATCCAGCTCATCTTGCTGCGCCTGTTGCTGAATCTGTGCACTTTGCTGTTGGAGCGTCTGTTTCTGCTGTTCAATCCGCTCAATATTCTTTGCCAGTTGCTCGCTTTGAGCCAACATCTGTAATTTACGCTGTTGCTGCTGTTCGACCTGGGTTTTGATCTGGGTAAATTGCGCTGCCACAGTGCTATGTTGAGCTTTGAGCTCAGTCAAGTTTTGGCTTTGCGCCTGACTCTGGCCATCTTGCTGCTGCAATTGTGCCTGCTGATCTTCAAGTTGCTGCTGCAAGGTTTCGAGTTGCAGTTCAATCAACTGCAAACGCTCTTTGGTTTGGACTTTTTGCTGTTCCAACTTGATCAGACTGGTGGAATTCTGCTCCAGCAAAGACTGCTTTTGTTGCAGGGTCATTTCCAGTTCAGCCAGTTTTTTCTCGGCCTGTTGCCATTCGCTTTGCAAAGGAGTGGATTGCTGAATCAGACGCTGGAACAGTTCACTGGTGCTGCCCAAATCATGTTCAACGGTGGTCAGTTCGGAACGTACCAGCTTAAAGTTTTCCCCGAGCGTATTCATCTCAAGGGTATATTCTTCCTGTAAACGCTGGCTTTGCTCACATTGAAAAGACAGAATTTCGATCTTGATGGTACGGATCTGTCCTTCCAGTTCTTTATATTGAATCGCACTTTCCGACTGACGTTTCAGGGTTTTTAGCTGGGATTTCAGTTCGGAGGCGATATCTTCCAGACGCGACAGGTTTTGTGTGGTGTGATCCAGATGCAGCATCGTTTCACGGCGACGCGCCTGATAGCGTGATACACCCGCGGCTTCTTCAATATAAACCCGCATTTCATCTGGCTTGGCATCGACCAGACGGTTGATCATGCCCTGCTCGATAATCGCATAAGAACGTGGCCCAAGACCGGTACCAAGGAAAATATCGGTAATATCACGACGACGGCATTTGCTGCCATTCAGGAAATATTCGGACTTGCCATCGCGGTTGACCTGACGGCGTACTGCCAGTTCATTATAGGCATTATAAGCACCGCCCAGCTTGCCATAGGTATTGTCAAAGCGCAGTTCTACACTGGCCATGCCCACCGGTTTACGTTTCGCAGTTCCGGTAAAGATGACGTCCTGCATGCTGCCACCACGCAGCTGGCGCGCACTGGACTCGCCCATGACCCAGCGTATGGCATCAATGACGTTAGATTTACCACAACCATTCGGTCCCACGACCGCAGTACGATTATCTTTAAAATGCAAAGTGGTACTGTCGGCAAAAGATTTAAAGCCTGAAAGTTTTAAACTGCTTAAACGCATAATGTCCTGATTTAACGTCGTGAGCGTCTGGCCCACGCGAGTTCAATTTGTTTCATCCGTGTCAGAGATTCCAACACAAGGTTGCGCAAGTGTCGACAAAAATCTTCCATAAATAAAGTGGCCTGATGGCTTTTTCGTATCAAAATTGCTTCAGTGACCAGTTTAAATAAGTCAAAAGATTCCTGTAACTCGCGTCTGGAAATATTCAGGGTCAGAAAATAGCTCCGACGTAAAGATGGCAGCAGTTCCTGATAGTAGCGCATCAGATAAGGATTCCCCACCATCTCATGCTGCTGGGCCATGCCCTGAAAGATCAGATCATAAAACTTTTCAGTGTGTCCTTGGCGAGTTTCTGCTTCCAATTGCTCTAATAATAGCTGAATGCGCTCAGCTTCATGCACCCGCCAGGTTTCCGCCATGCGATACACCATTTGCCCGAGCAATAATGAGGTCATGTCAAATAAGGCACGCACCTGCAAGGCCGACATTTCCGAGACAATCGCCCCACGGCGCGGGAAAATTTCAATCAGCTGGGTGCGTTCCAGCAAAAGCAGGGCTTCACGAACCGAACCCCGACTGACATCAAGCTCTGAGGCAATCCTGAGTTCCTGTATACGTTCGCCTTCGACCAGTTCACCGCGAATAATCTGTTCGCTAATGTGCTTGGCAATCTGCTCAGACAAACTGTGCGCTTGTTCTAATGGCATACCGTTCCTGTCTTTATTTTTATGGATACTGGTTTAGCCCTTTATTTGGACTATGTTGCTATTAAACGGGTTTTTATCCATAAATACTTTGACATTGTCAGACAATCTTATGTCTATATAGCCAACTTAGGCCCATAAAAAAGGAGAATAGTGAGCTATTCTCCTTATACGGTACATCAGTCCAACCGAAAAGGTTTAAATCAGGCCATAAACCCTTGATAAATAAAATACAGGCCGACGGTGGTCAGTAGTGCAGCAAAACATTTTTTTAATACGGCCGGTGAAAGCAGATGTGCCACTTTTGCGCCCAGCTTGGCAGTGAAAAAACTCATCATGCTGATCCCAATAAAGGCATAAATATGAATATAGCCAATAGTATTCGGTACGGTGACCTGCGCCTGTTTACCGAACCAGATAAAACCCAGCGCACCTGCAACTGCAATCGGCAATCCACAAGCCGCAGAGGTCGCCACTGCTTTTTGCATCACGATCCCGCTGCGATTCAGAAACGGAACGGTCAGACTTCCCCCGCCAATCCCGAATATGGCCGATGCCACGCCAATGCCGCCACCCGCTGCCAGCTGTAATGCGGCTGAAGGCAATTTCTGATTCGGATCAACCTGATAATGTGCGCCTCTAAACATTCTGAATGCAATCCAGACTGCAAAGAAGCCAATCAGCAATTGCAGACCTTGGCCCGATAAATAATCTGCAATTCCAGCTCCTAAGAATGAGCCAATGACCAGGCCGGGTGCCAGATTACGAAATACGGGCCATAGCACTGCCCCTCGTTGATGATGCGCCATGACCGAGCTGATAGAAGTCACAATAATTGTTGCCAAGGAAGTGCCCACCGCCATATGCATAATCACGCTGGGATCGTACTGGAGCTGGGTAAAAACAATGTAGAGGATGGGCACAATAATCAAACCACCGCCGACCCCAAACAGGCCTGCGGTGAATCCGGCAATTGCACCAATCAATAAATATATGATTAACTCCATAACGATATTTACCACGTTTAGATTCAAATGGATGTAGAAACTCGTGAACTGCAACAACGATTAAGCGATGCAGGCCAACTCCCGGAAGTATTACTCATCAAACCGATTACTACATCGACCAATGATGATGTGCGCGAATTGGCAATGAAGGGGGTACAGCAGGTTCTGGTATGCAGTCATGTGCAGACCCAAGGCCGTGGACAGCGTCAACGTCAGTGGATTTCACCTGAAGGGAACATCTATTTAAGCACATTGCTGCATACACAAAAACCCATCGATGGTCGTCTGGCGCTAGAAATTGCGTTAAATATCCTGCAAATGCCCAGTCTAAAAGGCCTGGAATTACAGGTGAAATGGCCGAATGACCTGTATAGCCTGCACGGAAAATGGGGCGGCATTCTGGTCGAGCCGATTTCATCTACACAGGTGGTGGTCGGTGTAGGTTTAAATATCGATCCTCTGCCCACTGACCTTCCAGATCAGCAGGTTAGCTCCTTGAACGAGTTGGGATTATCACATACCTCAAGAGTCGAGCTGATTGCCCAGTTATATCTGGCGATTCAGCAAGCCGGGCAATGGTTTAATTATGGCAGTCAAAACCTGGCGGCGCGTTTCAATCGATCGGCTGCATTTATGCAACAAACGGTTGAATTTACTGACGTGCAAGGGCAATATTCCGGTACTTTTCTCGGGATTCAGGATGATGGTGCAGTCAAGATTTTGACCGATCAGGGAATCCAGACCTTTTATCAGGGACAGCTCCGCCTTCAACACGGTGGATGAACAGGCATACAGCAATGAAAAAATTATGGTTGGATATCGGCAATACCCGGCTTAAATACTGGATTACCGAGCATGATCAGATTATTGAACAGGCAGCAGAATTACATTTACAGTCTCCTGCTGATTTGTTACTTGGCCTGATCCAGCATTTCAAAGCGCTGGGCTTGCATCAGGTTGGATTATCTTCTGTCCAAGATAAAATCAATAATGAGCGTATTCTCAGCATTTTAGAAAGTCTACATATTCCAGTGATTTTTGCTCAGGTACAAGCAGAATATGCCGGTCTGATCTGTGGCTATGATGAACCTTCGCAACTGGGGATTGACCGCTGGTTACAGGTACTTGCAGTGGCGACGCAAGCGCATGAAAATTATTGTGTGATTAGTTGCGGTACGGCGCTGACTATTGATTTGGCGCAAGGGCAACAACATTTGGGCGGTTTTATTCTGCCAAATCTATACTTGCAACGTGATTCCCTAATTCAGAATACCAAAGGCATTAAAATTCCAGATGCCGCTTTCTCTGAACTTAATCCTGGCCGCAATACCCTAGATGCTGTGCATCATGGCATTCTGCTGGGTCTGCTCAGCACCATTGAAAAAGTCCTGCATGATTTCCCAGCACAGCTGGTTTTAACCGGTGGAGATGCTCCACTGTTTGCGCAGCATCTCAGCCATCACCATCCCCGGATTGAACCTGATCTTTTACTTAAAGGCCTGCAGCATTTTGCAGCTCATTTGCCAGACACTGTTTGATAATGTCCAGCAATTGCGGAAAATCGGCAAAGCCATCAGCCTTATTAAAATGTCCGGCTTTTTTGATCTCAAAAATTTGTGCATTCAAGCTATGGGCTAAACGCAAGGAAACCGGTGCAGGCACATAGGGATCATTACTGGAGATCAGCATCACCGCACGTTTATAGCTATACGGTAAGTTTTTCAGATCGAGTCGCACAGCCTGCAGTATTTTATTCAGTTCTGACCAGGCCACCAAAGGCGTATCAAAGGCTGAGACCAGAATTACCCCGCCGATCTTGCGTTGCTGCTGAATATAATGTTCCTGTAAAAAGTTTAAAACACTGACGCAACTCAGGCCATGTGCAACTAAAAAGGTATGTTCATCCATGTGCGGAATGTGCAGTTTCAGATTCTGCTGCCACTCTTCTAAATCAGGCTGAAAAGGGTTGGCCAGCATAATCCGTTTAGACTCAAAACCGGCATTTTTAAGCTGGCGACTGAACCAAGGGTACCAGTGATCATTGGAGGTCGCCTGATAATCCGGCACGATATAGACTTTCTTTATTATATTTTTCATAGTGATTTACTTATTATCATTGAACGCAAATTGCGTCGACAAAAAATAAGTTTTAACCAGTCTGGAGATGGAATTCAAGTGCCTTTTTGAACACCATCTCATGTTAAATTTTTAAATTTAGCGAATACAATAACATGCCTAAATTTAAGATTTAATCAGATAAGGTTCGATTACTTTCCAGAGTTCTGGCAAATCAGTACAGCCTTGAGAATCAATAAAATGTCCGTGATGCTTGGCATTCACCACAATGGCATCCAGACTGTCCGCCTGTTCCAGACTAAATTCTGGTGCAACCCGGTCATCTCCTTCGGAGTAGATCACCACACGCTCTGCAACCTGTTGTTTGAGTAAATCAAAATTGATTTCAGCGGCATCAATAAAAGGGTTTACTTCATCCAGACGACCCAGCCGGCCATTAAATCCCGCGATCAATACCAGTTGCTGAATTTTCTGCTGTTTTAATTCTCTGGATAAGTAATGTAATGCGGCTACAGTTCCCAAGCTATGTGCAATAAAAATACTGTCCTCATCAATTGCATCAATCTGTTCACGCATTTGCTGATCCCAGGTGTCCAGTGTCGGTGTAGTTGATGGATCCAGCCGGAGGACTTTTAAACTAACATTTTCCTGTTGGGCTTTTTCCTGAATCCATGGGTACCAGTTTTCTTCCGGGCTTGCAGTATAACCATGTACGACAATTACTTGGTTCATTTGAAATTTCTCTTTATTTTGTGCTGATATTCCCGAGTCTGCCTGATCGGATTTTTATTTTGGGTAAGTAAATGTTGTTTTGTTTAAACCGGTTTGACTAATTTATTCGCAATAAAAAAAGGCGCATATTGCGCCTTTTTTTAAAACAAAACTTATTTCTTGTCATTGCCGCCGAACAATGGCCCCATACCACCGCCGCCGCCAAACTGTTTCTGCAAGCCGCCGAGTGACTTCATCATTTTTGCCATACCGGATGGATTGGCAAATTTTTTCATCATCTTGGCCATTTGGGCATGTTGCTTGATCAGCTTGTTGACTTCTGCCACTTCCATACCACAACCTGCTGCGATACGTTTTTTACGGCTTGGGTTCATCAAGTCCGGATTACGACGCTCTTTCAAGGTCATTGACTGGATAATCGCTTCCATTTTCTTGACCTGCTTTTCAGGATTGGCTTGCGCCAACGCATCTTGCAGACCGGCATTGCTCATGCCAGGAAGCTTGTCCAGGAAGCCCATCATGCCGCCCATCTTGTTCATCTGCTCAAACTGCATCAACATGTCTTCAAAGTTGAAGCTGCCGCCTTTTTGCAGTTTTTTCGCCATTTTTTCGGCTTTTTCTTTGTCGACCTTGCGTTCAAGTTCTTCAACCAAAGAAAGTACATCACCCATACCCAAAATACGCTGTGCGACACGCTCAGGATGGAATGGCTCCAAGGCATCGAGTTTCTCACCCATACCCAAGAATTTGATTGGCTTACCGGTAATCGCGCGTACTGACAATGCCGCACCACCGCGCGCATCACCATCAGTTTTGGTCAGGATCACACCAGTTAAAGGCAAGGCATCGTTGAATGCTTTGGCGGTGTTTGCCGCATCCTGACCGGTCATGGCATCGACCACGAACAGGGTTTCAGTCGGGTTTATCGCTGCATGCAGCTCTTTGATTTCACCCATCATGTCATCATCGATATGCAAACGGCCTGCCGTATCGACAATCAGTACATCGGCAAACTGGATTTTTGCCTGTTCAATCGCGCGATTCACAATCGTAATCGGTTTTTCGTCTGCGCTGGATTCTAGGAAAATCGCACCGACTTCACCTGCGACAGTCTGTAGCTGTTTGATCGCAGCCGGACGATACACATCGGCAGAGACCATCGCGACTTTTTTCTTTTGACGTTCTTGTAAGAAGCGTGCAAGTTTCGCTGCAGTTGTTGTTTTACCTGCACCCTGCAAGCCTGCCAGCAGGACAACCACAGGTGGTTTTGCAGCGAGGTCGAGGCTTTCATTGGCCTCGCCCATCATTTTGGTCAATTCGTCATGAACGATTTTGACAAAAGCCTGCCCAGGAGATAACTGAGTCATCACTTCCTGGCCCAATGCTTCTTCCTTAACTTTCGCGATGAATTCACGAGTTACAGGTAACGCAACATCGGCCTCAAGAAGCGCCATACGCACTTCACGTAACGTATCTTTAATATTGTCTTCGGTTAGCTGCCCTGAGCCAGTAACATTTCTTAAACTCTGCGTGAGTCGTTCTGTTAAGGTATCAAACATTGCAAAATCCGCTTAAAATAGCCATGAGCAAAAAATTGTTTCTTAAAATAGAAAATTTATGCATAGAATGCTATAGGATACTGTAGTTCGCAGCGAATTTATATAAATGAATATTCATCACCCTTAAAAAGGTTTGACATGGTTAGCCTCCCCTTGGTTTATACGATCTTAGCATTAGTCGCTTACACCGCTTCCTTCTGGTATCTGTTCATTCATTTAATGTCTAAACGTGCTCCTAATCAATGGTTTGTCTCGCTAACCGCACTGCTTGGACTGGGCTTGCATGCGCTGGTTTTATATGGCGATATGCATACCCCGCTGGGCATCAATTATGATGTCTTTGCCCTGTTTTCCTTTACCTCTGGTCTGATGCTGTTACTCAGCATTATTTACAGCACTTATCGTCCGATTATTGCCCTGAACCTGATCGGGATTCCGGTGGCTGCGACCGGATTAATTCTTGGCTTTGCGTTTACTCAGCCTGCAAAAATCATCACACAAAACTCTTTGGGTCTGGATATTCATATTATCCTGTCTTTGTCTGCTTATGCGGTATTGCTCATGGCGACCATTCAGGCCGTAATTTTACGCTTTCAGGATCGTGAGCTGAAAAAGAAGCAAAAACGCCGCGTTTGGGTCAGTTTGCTACCCTCTTATCAAGACATGGAATCATTGCTGTTTGATATGCTGATGACCGGTTTTGTTTTACTTACCCTCGCTTTGGGCTTTGGCTTTTTTACTATCGACAATTTCTTTGCTCAGCATCTGGCACATAAAACGGCGTTCAGTATCATTTCCTGGCTTGTTTACGGTTCACTATTAATTGGACACTGGAAGTTTGGCTGGCGTGGCCAAAAAGCTGTGCGCTTTACCCTACTCGGTTTTGGCTTGCTGGCACTGGGTTTTATTGGTTCTAAATTTGTGCTGGAAATGATTCTAGGGCGATAATTCTGAGCCGTGAATATTCAATTCATTGTTCAATAAACAGATTCTAGCTCTAATATTTTTTTAAACGATTATACGCCCCGCACGCACTGATAATGGCCAGCGAATGACTCTGGGCAATTCTGGATCTTCCCATTCTGGCAATAAGGCATCTGCCAGTACATTTAATGGATTATGTCCGAGTGCTTGAGTTGCTGCTTTCACGGCTGACCAAGTACTCATATAATCAATTAACTGATAAAAATTCCATTCAACCTGCAATACCGGTGGCTGAGTCGCAATTTCCTGAAATGGAAATGGTAAATTTTTATATCCTTCATCTACATGGCGACGTTCAGGTGGCCAGTACGGTGCAAGCGTGACTTCATAAAAATGCTTAAAATAATGATTCAGATGGGGCTCATCCACACTGAATACGCCATAGCTAATTAAAGCCAGAATGGCATTGGGTTTAGCAATCCGGCGAACTTCTGCGTAAAATTTTTCCAGATCGAGCCAATGCGCTGCTTGAGCCACCGAAATCAGATCAACACTCTGGTCAGCACACGGAATCTTTTCAGCGAGTGCCTGACCATACTGAATTTTTGGATGCGGTTTGGCTTGGGCAAGCTGTTCAGCACTCGCATCAATAGCAAGCACCTGATCAAAGTAATTCGCCAAAACTTCTGAAAGCTGTCCAGAACCACAGCCGACATCTACAGCCAATTTAGTACCTGGTGACAGCTCTGCCAATAGCTTTCCCAATGCATCCGGATAATGCGGACGAAACAAAGCATAGTCCTGTGACTGCTGGGAGAAATGATCTTTAAATTCCCTATTTTCCATATATATGCTTTCCAGACCAGTTTTATTTCAGTCTAAATAGACGGTCAGGGAATGCAGTTGGAATTTGGTTTCAGTTACTTCCTGTTTTTAAAATGCAGAATTCATCTATTTAATAGAATCATGTTCTTAACTTAGTCATTTAAGCTATTCTGCTTGATCTGATAATCTGCCTTAAACGCTTTGTAACTGAGCCGGTCTGTGGAGACTTCTGTTAAAGGACTGACCTCCTGCATTGAGGAAAGACAGCGCTCTGTCAGCTGAATATATTCTTGTGTCCCTTTGCTTTTCCAAGCAATTTCTTTGGTGTCCAGGGGACGGATGACCCGTGCTGGACTACCGAGTACCAATGAATTTTCCGGAATTTGGGCCTTGGCTTTAACCGTACTATTAGCACCAACAATGGTATTTTCACCAATCTCGGCTTCATCAAGAATCACGCTGTTCATGCCGACCAGTACATTTTTACGAATGATACAGCCATGTAAAATCGCGCCGTGTCCGATATGGCCATACTCTTCGACCAGCGTGACGCTACCGGGAAAGCCATGGATGGTACAGGAATCTTGAACATTGGCATTTTTCTGGATGTGAATCCCGCCGAAGTCGGCTCTTAAAGTAGCGAAAGGCCCGATATATACGCCCTCTTCAATCACTACATCCCCGATCAGAACGGCTTGCGGATGCACATAAGCGTGAGGGCTGACCACAGGAATCACCCCATCAATGGCATAACACGGCATTATTTTATTCCTTTAAAAATGCAGAATTAGATTAGCTAACGGCTTCCAGTCGCAAACCGCCAAAACGTTTATAAAATTGTGGATGTACCGGCGGCATCGAACCTTCCGAAGTTCGGGCGATCTCCATAAAGAACTCATCCCCTGCCGCAACCACCGTTTGATATAAATTACTGCTCAGATTACGGGCATTCAGGGAAAGCCAGTTGGATGGCAATAATTCAAAAGGCAGATTCGGATCTTTTAATAAAATCCGGCGGAATTGATGAATCAGCAAAATACGCAACTGAAAGGCCTGAACCGGATCCAGCTCATCTTCCTGTTCCACCAGATGAAAGAATTCCCGGAAATCTGCAATGAATTTTTCATAGCGCTGATGCAGCTCCTGTACCGGCCAGTTGGTGGCAACCATACGTTTTACAGTTGGATAGGATTCCTGCCAGAGCTGCAAGGTTTCAGCCTTAAATACCACCACCTGATCGGTCATTTTCAGGTTCAGCAGCAGGTTTTGCAGTTTCTGATGATCACAACCCGGATAGGCCATGACATTGGTGGCGATATTGGCAAAGCCCAGCCATTCCAGTTCTTTTTTTAGAACCAGTTTATTTTCCAGTTCCACTGAACTGAGTAGCACCAGATCCCATTTCTGATCCCATTCAGTGTGCTGAAAACTATAAATTTTTTGATCCGCCATAATAAAACGCTGGCGGCTGCTTTCGGTCACGCGGTAATAGCTGGTGCGACCAATTTTTTCAGACATCAGCCAGCCATTTTGGACCAGACGGAATACAGCGGTCCGTACCGATCGTTCATTAAATCCGAAGACATCCATGAGCTGAATCAGGCTGGCCAGACTGATGATGCCACCGCGGTGAAAAATACAGTCACCGAAGATGGTCATGATTAATGAGGTTCCGCTGAGTGCTTCAGTTTGAATAAAGTCATCAATTATTTGTTTTAATTTCGGATTCATTGCGTTTAACTTTACCTTATAGAAACTGGATGATAGACCATTTGGCTATCATCCAATAGTACTTCATGCAGACTTGCGGATATCAAAAACGCGCTGTGCCTTACCTTCAGAGCGTGGCAGACTTCCTTCTGGCAGCACTTCGACACTTACGGTGATTCCGACCATGGTTTTAATCTGGCTTTTCAGCTGAGTTGCCAGCTGATGCGCCATAATGTCACTGCTATCTTTACGCATTTCGGTACGGATATGCAATGTATCCAGATGTCCTTGTTTGCAAATCTCAATCTGATAGTTTGGGATGAGTTGCTGGATTTGTAAAATCTGCTCTTCAATCTGTGATGGGAAGACATTCACCCCACGGATAATCATCATGTCATCACTACGGCCGACAATCTTGTCCATACGGCGCATGGTGCGTGCCGTGCCTGGCAATAAACAGGTCAGATCACGGGTACGGTAACGGATTACCGGCATGCCTTCTTTAGTAATGGTGGTAAATACCAGTTCACCCAGTTCGCCATCTGGCAGCACTTCACCGGTTTCAGGATGAATAATTTCAGGATAGAAATGATCTTCCCAAATGGTTGGGCCATCTTTGGATTCCAGACATTCCATCGCGACACCGGGTCCCATGACTTCTGATAAACCATAAATATCCAGTGCATCAATGCCCAGACGCTCTTCGATTTCCTTGCGCATTTCATTGGTCCATGGCTCTGCACCAAACACACCGGTTTTGATCGAGCAGTTTTTGGCTGTGCCAAATTTCTTTTCAAGCGCTTCAATAATATTCAGGCAATAAGATGGCGTAACCATCAGTGCTGTCGGTTTAAAGTCATGAATCAGTTGCGCCTGTTTATCAGTTTGTCCGCCAGACATTGGGATCACGGTTGCACCCAAGCGTTCAACGCCATAATGCGCGCCTAGACCGCCCGTAAACAGACCATAACCGTAAGACACCTGGATGATATCTTTACTGCTCAAGCCGGCTGCACGTAATGAACGCGCCACCACATCTGACCAGACATTAATATCATTTTGGGTATAACCAACCACAGTCGGCTGACCGGTGGTGCCAGAAGAGGCGTGCACACGCACAATCTGTTCCTGTGGCACAGCGAACATGCCAAACGGATAGTTATCGCGTAAATCCTGTTTGGTGGTAAACGGGAATTTGGCCAGGTCTTCCAGAGAGTTAAAATCGTCTGGATGCACGCCAGCATCATCAAATTTCTTTTTATAAACCGAGCTATTCTGATAAGCATGCTGCAGAGTCTTTTTCATACGCTGTAGCTGAACACTGCGTAGCTCATCAACCGATACTTTTTCAATTTTTTCCATTGCATTGTTATTCATATTCTTACTCCTGACGCAGTCTTCCTGACCACGGTTTAATTCATTGATTGAATGATATGTTTAATCCATATTTTCTAAAACCAGTGCCACACCTTGACCCACACCGACACACATGGTGCAGAGTGCATATTTGCCTTTACGGCGTTTTAGTTCTTTCATGGCCGTGATCACCAGACGGGTGCCACTCATACCCAGCGGATGACCCAAGGCGATGGCACCGCCATTCGGGTTAATTCTGGAATCATCGTCTTGCAAGCCGAGTTCACGAATCACGGCCAGTGACTGCGCAGCAAAAGCTTCATTCAGCTCAATCACGTCCATCTGTTCCAGACTGAGTCCAGTCTGTTTCAGCACTTTATGTACTGCTGGCACCGGCCCAATGCCCATATATTTGGCTTCCACACCGGCACTGGCCATTCCAATCACTTTAGCTTTCGGGCGCAAACCATACTGCTCAGCAAACTGCTGATTGCCGAGTAATACGCAAGCCGCCCCGTCATTAACACCCGAAGCATTACCAGCGGTGACTGAACCGCCTTCTTTACGAAATGGGGTTTTCAAGGCTGCCAGATTATCCAGCGTCGTTTCTGCACACGGGTGCTCGTCTTGGGAAATGGTCAGAGTGGTTTTCTTCGGACCTTTAACCTCGACTGGCAGAATTTCTTCGGCAAAAATACCTTTTTGCTGCGCTACTGCGGTTTTCTGATGGCTGTGATAGGCAAACAGGTCTTGGTCTGCACGGCTAATCTGATACTTTTCAGCGACGTTTTCGGCAGTTTCCGGCATGCTATCGATGCCAAACTGTGCTTTAAATTTTGGGTTGATAAAACGCCAGCCAATGGTGGTGTCATAAATTTCAGGGGTACGGCTAAAGGCAGTTGTAGGTTTGGATTGCACAAAAGGCGCTCGGCTCATGGATTCTACGCCACCCGCCAAAATAAATTGAGCCTCACCCGATTTGATGGCACGGGCTGCCAGTCCAATGGCATCCAGACCTGAGGCACATAAACGGTTTACGGTCAGTGCTGAAACAGATTCAGGCAACCCTGCGAGTAAAGCAGCCATACGCGCCACGTTGCGGTTATCTTCACCGGCCTGATTGGCACAGCCTAGGATCACTTCATCCAGTTCTGCCCATGGCAAGGCCGGATGCTGATCTTTCAGATATTGAACCGGTAGCGCTGCCAGATCATCAGCACGAATGCTGCTCAGTCCACCGGCATAGCGTCCGATTGGGGTGCGAATTCCATCAAAAATATAAACCTGTTCCATGATTCTTCCTTTTAGCCAGCAACACGTAATGGTTGCTGCTGAGTTTTCTGTGCATATCCCTGCACCGCTTTCTTTGCTAAATATATACTAGTTCTATAGCGGTCTTCACCATAAATACGATACATATTTTCTAAAATTTGTAAAATTGTGTAATATCCAATTTTATCTGCCCATCCGAATGGACCACAAGGATAATTCACGCCATATTTCATAGCAGAATCAACATCTTGTTCTGATGCGATATCATGCAGTACCGCTTCACAGGCTTCATTCACCAACATGGCAATACTACGTATAACATAAAGACCGGGATGATCCTTAGACCAAATAGGTATCATATCCATACCTATGAGGAATAGCTCCACTGCCTGGCGTTGTTCAGCACTACATGCTGGTGATGCAACGACTGGAATCGATTGGGCATTTTCCCAATCTGCATGCCAATCCATCAACACCACAGGCTCATGCGGATAAGCCAGTTCAACCGACTCGCCGAGCGATAATCGCAGGGAAAGATCACCAATCAGGATTTCATTCTGTTCTGCCGCCTGAAAACTCAGCTCCACATGAGAGGCCTGTTTTAAACGTTCAATCAGTGCTGCTGAATGCAGCCATTCACCTTTTATCGTGACTTTGAGCTTATTCAGCGACTTGGCATAACACACTGGCAATTCATATACAGGTGCAGGCTGGGACTGCGTATAATCATAAAAACCCTGACCGGACTTGCGACCATAACAGCCGGCATCGACCAGCTCTTTTTGAATCAAGGATGAGCGGTAGCGTGGCTCATAGAAAAATTCCTGATAGACACTTTGCGTGACCGAGAAATTCACATCCTGACCAATCAGGTCGGTGAGTTCACACGGTCCCATGGCAAAACGGCCACATTCGCGCATGATGTAATCGAGCTGTTCGGGTGTGGTAGCATTTTCCTGCAAGGCACGAAAGGCTTCGGCATAATACGGTCGTGCGACACGATTGACGATAAAACCGGGTGTCGATTTGGCTCGTACCGGAACCTTGTTCCAGTGCTTCATTAGATCAAATACAGCATCGGCAATGACTGCTGAAGTTTTCAGTCCGCGGATAATCTCGACCAGTTTCATCACTGGGGCCGGATTAAAAAAATGCAGGCCAATCACTCGCTCGGGATGTGGAATCGCCGAGGCAATTGCGGTAATGGAAATTGAAGAAGTATTAGACGCAAAAATCGTCTGTTCCGGGCAAATGGCAGCCAGCTGTTGAAACAGGTTTTGCTTCACTTCTTTCTTTTCAACAATGGCTTCAATAATTAAGCCCGCATCGGCAAGCTGCTGAATGTCCTCTGCAACAATCAGATTGGCGAAGGTACTCTCCAGCAATTGCTGGGTCATTTTGCCATTTTGTACGCGCTTGCTCAGCTGCGCCTCTAAAGCAGTCAAGGCACTCTGAACTTTGCTGCGATCGAGATCAAACACATAGGTCGGATGCCCGTGCATGGCTGCCAGTTGTGCAATGCCAATCCCCATGGTTCCAGCACCGACCACAGCAACTTTGACTTGTCCCAAATTGATCTGTTGCATGATTTAGCATCCTTTATATTCAGGGGTACGCTTCTGCATAAAGGCTTGTACACCTTCCTTATAATCGCTTGAACGTCCAGCCAGACGTTGCAGGTCACGTTCCAGAATGAGCTGCTCATCCAAATTGTTTTCTGCTGCGGCATGAATGGCTTTTTTGATCAGGGACAGACCATAGGTCGGTTGCTGAGCCAGATGCTCCGCCAATTTTTTCGCTTCTGCTTGCAGTTGCTCATCTTCAACCACCTGCCAGATCATGCCCAGTTGTACTGCACGCTCAGCCGGAATTTTATCGCCGAGCATCGCTAGGCCCATCGCCTGAGCACGGCCGACCAGACGCGGTAGGAACCAGGTACCGCCTGAATCTGGCACCAAACCAAGACGGCAAAAGGCCTGAATAAAGGAAGCCGATTTTGCTGCCACCACAATGTCACACGCCAGGGCAATATTGGCACCTGCCCCTGCTGCTACTCCATTCACGGCACAAATCACCGGTTTAGGCATTTCGGTAATCAGCTTGATCAAAGGGTTGTAATATTTTTCAATCGATAGGCCTAAGTCCGGTGCATCGGCATTCGGATCGACCACACGGTCATTCAGATCCTGACCGGCACAGAAACCGCGGCCTTCGGCTGAAATCACCACGGCACGAATCTGGCTATCTTTAGCCCAGGCCTTGATGACCTTGGAAACTTCCTGATGCATGGTTTCATTAAAGCTGTTGAGCTGTTTTGGACGGTTAAAGGTCAGGTAGCCCACTGCATTTTTTTCTTCGACAATAATTGTTTGATAATCCATTACACACCTCTAAATTCTGGTTTTCTTTTTTGTAAAAATGCATTGATGCCTTCCTGGCGATCTTGGGTCGCCGCCAGCCAGACAAAATGTTGACGTTCAAGTTTCAGTCCCTGACTTAAAGTCACTTCATGAATCGACTTTAAAGATTGCTTGATGGCACGAATGGCCAGCGGTGCCTGCTTGGCAATTTTTTCTGCTAGTTCCAGTGCGTATTGCACGGTCAATCCTGCCGGACAAACCTGGCTACTAATGCCATGTTGCAAGGCTGTTTGTGCCGAAATCATTTCACCAGTCATGGCCCAGCGCATCGTTAATTGCTGACCGACCAGACGGGCCAGACGCTGGGTTCCACCGGCACCCGGCAACATACCTAAACCGATTTCAGGTAAGGCAAACTGGGCATTTTCTCCGGTCAGCACCA
Source organism: Acinetobacter lwoffii (assembly GCF_024129685.1). Taxonomy (GTDB): domain Bacteria; phylum Pseudomonadota; class Gammaproteobacteria; order Pseudomonadales; family Moraxellaceae; genus Acinetobacter; species Acinetobacter lwoffii_X. The sequence goes on from NZ_JAMXXL010000010.1 coordinate 60,473, forward strand.
TGTCACCATGCAAAGCCAACTCGAAACCTGCACCAAAAGCATAACCATTTACGGCCATGATTAAAGGCTTGGAAAATTCATCAATTTTTTTCCAGAGCAGTGGGCGTTGGTCTTGCTGGATGCTGACCACATCTAACTGCGCCAGCTCATTTAAATCAGCACCGGCAGCAAAGCATTGCGTATTTCCGGTAATGACCACGGCTTTCACGGCAGCATCTGCTTCCAAGTCCTGTAAACAAGCTGCAATGTTTTGCAAGGTGGCATTGTTTAAGGCATTGCGCTTTTCCGGGCGATTCAGCTCAATCAGGACTACGCCGGGTTTTGGTGAGCTGGTTTTAATATAGGTCATCCTTGAACTCCTGCTGTGCTCAGTGCTGTAAATTCAGCTGTTATTCATCAAAACTCAGACGTACATTGGCCGTGGTTGGACGTGCCTGACAACTGAGCACATAGCCTTTCTGGATTTCATCTTCTGCCAGACTGTAATTCACCGCCATTTCAACCTGCCCTTCTAACACCTTACATTTACAGGTGGCACAGACGCCGCCCTTACAGGCATATGGCAGGTCTGCTCCGGCACGTAGTGCAGCATCTAAAATACTGTCATCCTGTTTGGAGACTTCCACAATCAACTCGCGACCATCGAGGATGATATTGACGCGTTCTTCACTGCGGCTTTCCATCTGCTGTGCGGTTGCTCGTGGTGCAGTACCGGTATTAAAACGTTCGGTATGAATTTTGCTGCGCTGAATTCCCCAAGTCGGTAATACCGTTTCGACCGCTGCCATCATTTCTTCCGGACCGCAAGCGAAACAGTGATCGGCTTCAGCAGAAATCAGATTGGCCTGAAACAGCTGTTGCAATTTGTCTGCATCAATCCGACCATTAAAGATGTCACTGTCATTCAGTTCACGTGAAAAAATATTTACCAGTTGCAGACGCTCTTTAAAACGGTCTTTCAGGTCCATGATCTGTTCAGAAAACATGGTCTGTTTCCAAGAACGATTGCCATAGACCAAAGTAAATGTGGCTTCTGCTTGACGGTTCAGCACCGACTTTACAATCGACAAGATTGGCGTAATGCCACTGCCTGCTGCAAAGCCTAGATAATTCTGGCCACCGGCCTTGGCGGCTTTCTGAAAGAACACCCCTTGCGGTGGCATGACTTCTAAAACATCACCCGCTTTGAGATGCGCATTGGCCCAGGTTGAAAACTGACCCTGATCAATTTTTTTAATCGCAATACTCATGTCTTCCTGAGTATCACTACAAATGGAGTAACAGCGGCGCAGCTCGCCGTCATCGGTTAAATGACGAATGGTCAGGTGCTGCCCCGGCTGATATTGGAAAGCATCCAACTGCTCAGGCGCGAGATCAAAGGCAATGCAGATCGCCTGCTCGGTTTGTGGCTGAATCGATTTAATGGTTAACGGTATAAATTGGCTCATGGCAAAATCCTTCTTTTAGGTGGCGGTGTTCAGGCTTGTTATTGGTTTACCCTGCCCACCGCGCAATCGTTACAATTAAATACATTTGAAATAGTCAAAAGTTTCTAAGCAGTCCCGACATTGATATAAAGCTTTACAGGCGGTCGAACCGAATTCACTTAATAATTTGCTGTTGTTACTTAAGCACTGTGGACAGGTGATGCCATCGGTCAATGCCACATGCGTACCACAGCTATGTGACTGGCCTTGCGGCGGGGCAATACCATATTGCTGTAATTTGTGTTTGCCCGATTCACTCATCCAGTCCGTGGTCCAGGCTTCAGACAGGTCCACAATGACTTTGACCGGCGTCAAACTGTTCGCCTCGAAAGCCTGGGTAATTTCTGCTTTTAATATATCTGTGGCTGGACAGCCGCTGTAGGTCGGCGTGAGTCGCACCACAATTTCATCCTGCTGATTCAGCTCGACGCCACGAATCATACCTAGATCAATCACTGACAATACCGGAATCTCTGGATCAGAAACCTGCTGCAAAACGTCCCAACATTGATCTTCTACGTGTCGAATCAGATTCATGCGACTCACTCCCTGTGATTGTGCCGAATTACCAGTTCATGTTTGGATATGAGCGCTGCATGTATTGCAGTTCAGCCAAAACAAAACCGAGATGTTCTGTATGTAAACCTTGTTTAGCCCCACTACGATAAGCACCCAGCTCTGGCAGGCTTAATTCAAATCGCACTAACTCGGCTGTAATGGTCTCCAGCCACTGGGCTTTTAAATGTTCAATCTCTGGAATGACTCCGCTATCGACTAGCTGTCTTTCATCAGCCGTCAGGACAAAAAGCTCTTCGGTAAAACGCCATAACTGGTTTAAACCTTGCTGGGTTTTCTCGTGGGCTTCTGCTGTACCTAAACTTAGGCGCTCCATCCAGGTGGTGGAAAAACGCTGGTGATATTTCACTTCTTTGAGTGACTTCACTGCAAAAGCAGCTAGTTCAGCATGCTGACTGTGACTTAAGGCGCTAAACAATAAAGCGTGGTAGTGATCCATCAACCACTGGCGCACCAAAGTCTGGGCAAAATCACCATTCGGCTGTTCACACAGCAGCAAATTACGGTATTCACGTTCGGTGCGGAAATATGCCAGTTTGTCTTCATCACGGCCCTGTCCTTCCACTTCACCGGCCAGACTGAGGGCAGTACGTGCCTGACCCAATAAATCCAGTCCGATATTGGCCAAGGCAATATCCAGTTCCAGTTCAGGGGCATGGCCACACCATTCTGCCAAACGATGCGACAACACCAGTTGACTGTCGCCCACATGTAAAAGAAATTCTGCCAATACTTGATTTGTCATAATCTTCACCTTTCCCTTTACATGTGCTCGATGCCAGCTGGAATGTTATAAAAGGTTGGATGGCGATAGACCTTGTCCAAAGCCGGTTCAAAAAATTCTGCTTTTTCATCTGGCTGGGAAGAGGTAATCAATTCAGATTTCACCACCCAGATACTGATCCCTTCATTGCGGCGGGTATACACATCGCGGGCATTTTGTAGTGCGACCTCCTCATCTGGCGCACGCAGGCTGCCAACATGACGGTGACTCAGACCCTGTTTACTACGCACAAACACTTCATAAAGTGACCAGTTGTTTTTGTTATTCATGAGCAAATTTCCCTATATTGATCAAACTGTTTTAAGCAACTTTTTGTGCTGCTGACTGTTGCTGCTGTTTTTGCGCATAGACTGCTGCTGAATCACGTACCCACTTACCGCCTTCCCAAGCTTTGCGGCGTGCTTCAATACGCTCATGGTTACACGGTCCCTTGCCTGCAAGAATCGCAAAGAACTCATCCCAATTGATTTCACCAAATTCATAATGTCCGGTTGCTTCATTGAATTTAAGGTCTGGATCGGGAACGGTTAAACCCAGCTGCAAGACTTGCGATACAGTGTTATCGACAAATTTCTGACGTAAATCATCGTTGCTGAATAATTTAATTTTCCACTGCATGCTTTGTGCACTATTCGGTGAATTATCATCACTTGGACCAAACATCATCAGTGCCGGCCACCAGAAACGGTTCACTGCATCCTGTGCCATCTGCTTTTGTTCCGGCGTACCATTGGCCAATTCCATCATGGCTTCAAAGCCCTGACGCTGATGGAAACTTTCTTCTTTACACACACGCACCATAGCGCGGGCATAAGGACCATAAGATGTACGGCACAGCGCAACCTGATTGACAATTGCTGCACCATCTACCAGCCAGCCAATCGCGGCAACATCGGCCCAGCTCAGGGTTGGATAGTTGAAAATTGAAGAATATTTCATGCGACCGGCAATCAGCTTATCCATCATGTCGTCACGATCCGCACCCAAGGTTTCTGCAGCACTGTACAGATACAAAGCATGACCGGCTTCGTCCTGAACTTTTGCCATCAGCACAGCTTTACGCTTCAAGGTCGGTGCACGGGTAATCCAGTTGCCTTCCGGCAACATGCCCACCACTTCAGAGTGTGCATGCTGACCAATCTGACGAATCAAGGTCTTACGATAAGCATCCGGCATCCAGTCCTTCGGCTCGATGGAAATATCCTTTTCAATCTTTTGATCGAAGATTTGTTGTTGATTATTCATTGTTCCCTCACTTATCCCAAGTGTTGATACACTCAAATTAAAACGATACGTAATTAAAATCAATATCTATTTATTGGTATCATTTAATTTTCACCCCTTATTTTTAATAAATATTTGTTTTATATAACTTAATATTTTTTATTTTATTGTTACGCATTTTTAAATACAGATTTATGATTGACATTTTCAATTTTTCAACACAAATTATGAAACATCAAAATTAAAATACATCTCAAAACGTATCATAAATGGAGTTTTTACAATGTTAGAGTTAGACAGCAGCTCAAGCACAACGGATTATCAAGATACTGAATCAACCCATAATCCTATTGCCATCAAAAGCTTATCTTCACTGGTGTACGGCCAGGAATACGCAGCGCAAGCCGATTTACGTACGGTTTATCATGCCATTAGCGGTGAAGCGGTTTATCAGGTCGGCAGTCAGGGCATCGATACCCAAGCCGTGGTGAAGTATGCCAAACAAAAAGGCGCGACTATTGCCACATGGACCTTCCATCAACGTGCCAATGCACTGAAGCAAGTGGCTCAGTATTTGATGGAACGCAAAGAAGACTTTTATGAGCTTGCCAAAGCAACCGGCTGTACCCGTAAAGATGCCTGGATTGATATTGAAGGCGGGATTGGCACCTTATATGCTTATTCGAGTTTGGTGCGTCGTGAACTGAGTGATGAAACAGCATGGGTCGAAGATGCCTGGATTCCTCTTTCTAAGCAAGGTAGCTTTGGCGCGAAACATATTCTGACGCCTAAAGCCGGTGTCGCCGTGCATATCAATGCCTTTAACTTTCCGATCTGGGGCATGCTGGAAAAAATCGCACCGACACTGCTGGCAGGCGTACCCTGTATTGTCAAACCGGCGACCGAAGGTGCCGAGCTGACTCATGCCGTAGTTAAAGCCATTCATGAAAGCGGTTTCTTGCCAGAAGGTTCACTGCAGCTCATTTGCGGACAGGTCTATGATTTATTTGATCATTTAAATCCTCAAGATACGGTCACTTTTACCGGTTCTGCTTCAACAGGGCAAAAACTGCGTTCGCATCCACACTTAAATGCCTACTCGATTCCATTTACCATGGAAGCAGACTCGGTCAACAGTGCGATTTTGACGGCGCAAGCTAATGATGAAACGATTGATTTATTTGTCCGTGAAGTTTTCCGTGAAATGACCACCAAAACCGGACAGAAATGTACCGCTATTCGTCGTGCCTTTGTGCCAGCCAAGCTATTGGATACAGTACAAAGTCGCCTGATTGCAAAACTGAAAAAAGTGGTCGTCGGTGACCCCGCTCAGGAAGGCGTCAGCATGGGGGCTTTGGCCAGCGTCAAACAGAAACATGATGTCGCGGCAAAAGTTGAACAGCTGAGCCAGGATGCAGAGATTGTATTCGGTAGCCACTTGCGCCAAGACTTTAAGCTGCAAGTACAAAATACTGAGAAGTCTGCATGTTACCCACCGACAGTACTGGTCTGCAAAGCACCAGTTCAGGCAGAAAACATTCATAAGATTGAAGCCTTTGGGCCTGTAGTGACTTTAATGCCATATACTGACTTGGCTCAGCTGGCTGACCTGGTGGCACGTGGCGAAGGTAGCCTGGTGGCATCCATCGTACGCAATACCGATGAAAATATTGAACAACTGCTCAGCAAAATTGCGCCATGGCATGGTCGTGTCCATATTCTGGATGCTGAAAGTGCCAAAGAAAGTACCGGACATGGCTCTCCATTACCTTTACTGGTTCATGGTGGACCGGGACGTGCCGGTGGCGGTGAAGAACTCGGCGGCTTGCGTGCAGTCAAACATTATATGCAACGTACTGCGATTCAAGGCTCGCCAAATGCCATGACTCAGGTCGGCCATAGCTGGACGGCTGGAGCTCAAGTCTTTGAAGACCGCGTGCATCCTTTTAAAAAATCATTTGATGAATTGCGTATAGGCGAGCGTTTACTGACTGCACGACGTAGCGTGACCGAAGCGGATCTGGTGAATTTCGGCTGCCTGAGCGGTGATCACTTCTATGCGCATATGGACAAGATTGCTGCAGCAGAATCCCTGTTTGGTGAACGTGTGGCACATGGCTATTTCGTGGTGTCTGCCGCAGCCGGTTTATTCGTTGATGCCGCCCAGGGCCCAGTCATTGCCAACTATGGCATGGACAACTTGCGCTTTGTAGAACCGGTGAAAATTGGCGATACCATTCAGGTAGAACTGACCTGTAAGCAGAAAACTCCAAAAGCACTGCGCGATCCGGCACAGAAGCCACATGGTGTCGTGGTCTGGGATATTAAAGTAAAAAACCAACGCAATGAACTGGTTGCAACCTACGATATTTTAACGCTGGTTGAGCGTGGCTAAAAATTCACACCAAAAAAAGGAATTATTATGATTCCTTTTTTTTGTCTTTTAAAATTATTTGTATCTATTTTTAAAAACAGATTGACGTCTATCCATTTAGCCTCTAGATTATTTAAATGCGATACAATATAAAAACAACAAACAAATTAAAAGTATCAAATAAATATCTCAAACGATCAGCACAGGATGTTGCATGATGAATGATAAATCGCTGAACCTAGAAATGGTTGAAAGGACGATTCAACCAACAAATCAAAATTTTGAGCCTACACCGACAGAAACGGCCGTGCCGCTGTCTGAACAGATTGAACCACCACCGGAAAGCAGCACCTATCAATGGTATGTGGTGGTCATTTGTATGGTGGCTTACATTCTGTCATTTGTAGACCGTCAAATTTTATCGCTCATGATTGAACCGATTAAAGCCGATTTAATGCTAAGCGATACCCAGTTTAGTCTATTGCAAGGTCTGGCCTTCTCCTTGTTTTATGCCATTATGGGTCTGCCCATTGCCGCGCTGGCGGATCAAAAGTCCCGAATTAAAATCATTGCAACCGGGATTGCGTTTTGGAGTCTTGCCACAGCGGCTTGTGGTCTCAGTAAAAACTTTATTCAAATGTTTATTGCACGTTTGAGTGTGGGTGCCGGTGAAGCTGCGCTTTCCCCTGCCTTTTATTCAATCGTTGCCGACTTATTTCCGAAAGATAAATTAGGCCGTGCACTCGGGGTATATGCGATTGGTGCCTTTATTGGTTCGGGTTTAGCTTTCCTGATTGGCGGCTATGTGATTGGCTTGCTAAAAGATGTCAGCTTCGTGGCTTTACCGCTTATTGGTGAAGTGAAAACCTGGCAACTCACCTTTATGATTGTGGGTCTACCGGGCGTATTGCTGGCACTGCTCATGGTACTGACGGTGCGTGAACCTGCACGTAAGGGCATGAAAGTCGGTCAGGATGGTCAGGTCATTAAAGCCTCTTTTAAAAACTCGATCGGTTTTATCAAGACACATAAAAAGACCTTCTTCTGTCATTTTATTGGCTTTTCTTTTTACACCATGATGCTGTATTCGCTGCTGGGCTGGGCACCTGCCTATTACATGCGTAATTTCGGTCTGGATGCGAGTCAAACCGGTTATATCCTCGGTACGATTATTCTAGTCGCGAATACTTCGGGTGCCTTATTCTGTGGCTGGTTGATCGACTTCTTCTCGAAACGTGGCTATAGCGATGCTGCAATTCGTACCGGTGCGATTGGCTGTGCAGCGCTGATTATTCCGAGTGTGCTCTTCACTCAGGTCGATAATATGCAGCTTTCATTTGCGCTGATTTTTGTGGCGATGTTCTTCTCCACTTTCCCGATTCCTGCATCGGCTGCTGCTACGCAAATGCTGACACCGAATCAGCTACGCGCACAGGTATCTGCCAAATTCCTGCTGGTTTCAAACCTGATTGCCTTAGGCGTCGGAACCACCGCTGTGGCATTAATCACGGATAAATATTTCCAGAATACCTTAATGGTTGGTAACTCGATCTCGATCGTCAATGCGATTGCCGGATTGATTGGTTGCTTCCTGTTGTACAAGGGCTGTCAGTATTATCGTGAAAGTATGAAAGTCGAGAAACTGGCTGACTAAAATGGCTGGATATTGCTAAACCTTCTTAATTTTCACTTTTAAAGGCCTTTAATCCACATTAAAGGCCTTTTTATATCAGCCCAAAAAGTTCAATTTTCAGGTACTCATCATTCAATTCCGATCCAGCCTAGACAGGCTGCCTAAAAAAACGTATAACACCGTTTTAAATTTACAGGTGTGCACCGTTGAAACTTGTGCTTGCTCCCATGGAAGGCTTAACCGATCCGATTATGCGTGATGTGCTGACATCCGTAGGTAGCTTTGACTGGTGTGTGACCGAGTTTATCCGTGTCACCGATTCCCTTCTGCCCGATCATATTTATCATACTTACTGCCCTGAACTGTTGAATGATGGCAAGACGGCGGCAGGTACACCGGTACATGTCCAATTCTTAGGAAATAATCCGGAGATGCTGGCAGCGAATGCCGCCAAAGTGGCAGCCATGGGCGCACCGGCAATTGACATGAATTTTGGCTGTCCGGCCAAAACCGTGAACCGTCATCGTGGTGGTTCAGTCCTGCTCGATGAACCCGAAGTCGTGCATGAGCTGGTTAAAGCCGTGCGTGATGCAGTGCCTGCGCATATTCCGGTTTCCGCCAAAATGCGTCTGGGTTATATGGACCGTAATTTCATGCTGGAAAATGCCCATGCCATTGAAGATGCAGGAGCAGCATGGGTTACCGTTCATGCACGCACCAAAGCCGATGGCTATACTCCACCCGCTTTTTGGGACCAGCTACAACCGATTCGTGAAGCACTCAAAATCAATGTGATAGCCAATGGTGAAATCTGGAACAATGCCGATGCCAAACAGTGCCGACTAGAATCTGGCTGCGAAGACCTGATGATTGGCCGTGGTGCAGTGACCACACCCGACCTGACTCAATGTATCCGTCAAAACTCAGATGCACCTTTGATGAACTGGAATGAGTTGCTGGAACTACAAATTCGTTTTATCAACGGTCCAGCCAAAACTGAAATCGGGATGGTCGGTCGTTACAAGCAATGGCTGGGCATGATGTCGAAACATTATCCTGAAGCCAAAGCATTATGGGACGAAGTAAAACGGATTAAAGTTCTGGCCGAAATTACCGAAAAACTGAAAGCTTCAAATATTTAAAACCAAAAAGCCTTTGAATGATTCAAAGGCTTTTTTATGAGTCCGTAAAAAACTTATGACTGCTTACGCTGCTTTAAATACCACTTCAAAATAAATCCAATCACAAAGTATGGATAGACTAATTTCCACTAGCAGAACCTCCATATTCTAATTTTTCATTTTTTTAACTTTGTAGATATTAAAGTTTTTTCATAAATCATTTTTTATAATCACTATAAAGGAAATTCCCTCTCCTTGTAGGAGAGGGCTAGGGAGAGGTTTTACCCCTCACATCACATTGCGAGGCAGTGCTTCTTATCCCAGAGGGAGAAGAAGCTTTTAATATTCATTTAAATATCAATAGAACGATCATTTTTTGATTTATAAAAGAGATCTATGGATGCGTTCGCTCAATATTTAATAGGATTTCTTTTTTATCCAAACCACCGGCAAATCCTACCAGCTTGCCACTTCTACCAATTACCCGATGACAGGGTGCAATAATCGAAATCGGGTTTTTGCCATTGGCTGCACCCACGGCACGTACCGCCTTGATATTACCCACCTGTTCAGCAATGTCGCGATAACTTCGCGTTTGTCCATAGGGAATATTCAGTAAAGCCTGCCAGACTTTTTTCTGAAAATCAGTACCGGCAAAGTCCAAAGGCAAGTCAAAAACATTGCGCTGACCAGCAAAATATTCTTGGAGCTGGCGTCTGGTTTCAATCAATACCGGATGCTGCGGATCTTCAACCAAGGTCGCCAGTTTCACCCGATTCGGCTGTTCACAATCCCAAAGCACGGCCACCAGCGCGGTTTCATTCGCGACTAGTCGTAACTGACCTACGGGAGAATCCATATAGAGATAACTTAAGTTCATGATGGCGCCCTGTCCCAATCACTGAGTTCATTTTCTATATTAACCCAGTTCACCGAGACAGGCAGAAACAAATTATGAAGAGGATACTTTCATCAGCACCAGACCGGAAATGATGAGTACGGCAGCCAGCATACGCAACGCTGTAGCGGGTTCACCCAAAACCCAAATACCGATGAGAAATGAACCCACTGCACCAATCCCGGTCCAGATCGTATAGGCTGTACCTAGCGGCAAAGTACGCATCGCATAAGCCAGTAAAGCAAAACTCAGTACCATGAAGACAATGGTAATAATACTTGGGGTAAGTCTGGTAAAGCCTTCAGACAGCTTCATTGAATATGCCCAAACGATTTCAAAAATACCCGCAAGAATAAGTACAATCCAGGCCATGCAGCCCTCCTCCTTTTATATAAGAATCAGGCCGTCCTGACGATTTTTCCTGTAAATTCCGATATGCAATTCACAAGGGAGGTCGTTCCTCCTAGGTGTAAAAATTTGATAAAACCACATTGCAGTAATCTGGCTATTTTTACAAAACATGACTTATCGAGATACAACTTAACTTTGCCTTACTCAAATCCTCACGACATTCATGGCTACTCTGGTTATGGTAGATGTTGAAAATGCCAAGTCAGAAATAGTTCTAATAATCGGGCAATTCATCCACAACAATTACATGAGAATGGACTCAGAATATTAAGTTATACACATCAATTAAATTTAAACTTTGTCTGGAGAAATTACATAATGAAACACAAATATACGACACATTGATCACTTTTTGCCTGGTTCCATTATCAACCTATGGTGAATAAACAACCACCGAACACAAGGGTTATAAGCAATAAAAAAGAACCCGATTTGAGTTCTTTTTATACAAATTTTGTCTAAATCGCAATCAATCAGGCTACAAACGATTACATTTTATGCAACATATCCATATGGTTATCAACATAGATATCTACACACTTATCCATAAAGTTATCCACATATTTATGCGCATCTGATGTTTTAGCGATTAGAGTTGAATCTGTCCTACTCTGGCTAACTCTGCACGCATTTCATCAATCACAGCTTTATAATCTGGCTTGCCAAAAATAGCTGAACCCGCCACAAACATATCGGCACCCGCTTCAGCAATTTCACGAATATTACTCGGTGTAACACCACCATCGACTTCCAGACGAATATCACGACCTGAAGCATCGATCAGTTTGCGTGCCTGACGCAATTTATCCAAAGTCATTGGAATAAATTTCTGTCCGCCAAAGCCCGGGTTCACGCTCATGAGCAGGATTTGATCGACTTTATCCAGCACATAATCCAGGTAATGCAATGGTGTTGCCGGATTAAATACCAGTCCCGCTTTTGCACCACCTGATTTGATCAACTGTAAAGAACGGTCAATATGATCAGAAGCTTCTGGATGAAAAGTAATGATATCAGCACCCGCTTCAAGGAAATCCCCGATCATGCGATCCACCGGCTTAACCATCAAATGCACATCAATGGGCGCCTTGATCCCATAATTTTTCAAGGCCTTGCAAACACCTGCACCAAAAGTCAGGTTCGGTACATAATGGTTGTCCATGACATCAAAATGAACAACGTCTGCACCTGCTTCCAACACATTCTCGACCTCTTCACCTAAACGGGCAAAGTCAGCAGATAAAATAGAAGGGGCAATTAAATAAGACTTGGACATGGGAGAACCTGGCTTGTTGAAATTGGATTTTTCCCATTATATCAAATCCGCTCCGGCTACTGTGATTCGATGTTGCAAGATTAAAACGCTGTGTAACGCTTTGAGGCTTATGCCGGCATCACCGCTTGGTTTAAAGTGCAGGATAATGATGAATAGTGTAGAAAACTGATGAAAAGTATTGCCCATATCCAGACGCAACAAGCAGCACGAATTGCCAAACGCCTGGCCAATCACTGGAAACATAAATTTAATATTGATGAAACCGAACAAAATTTCCTGATTCATTTTCCAAATGCTGAAGTGAGTCTGACACCCGAGGCGGATCATCTAACCGTAACGATTCAGAGCAATTCTGATTCCACTGACCTGAATAAACTCGAAAATGTAGTGCTGGATCATCTGATCCGTATGGGACAGGAAAATCTGACTGCCGACTGGCAAAGATAAGCACTAAAAAGCCTTGATAATCAAAGCATAGCAATGATCAGAAACTAAATACGATGATTCGCTTGTTCATTAAAGGCATGAATACGCTCAATTCTTTTATCCAGTTCGGGATGTGATTCCAGATATTTTTTAAACTTCCCGATCAGGCGAATCCATTTCAGTTCGGTTTCTGTCAGGTGCCGGTCTTTTCCATCAATATTGAGAGTGAAATTTTTCATTTTTAAGGTTTGCGACTCCTCTGCCAGTATTCTGGCATTTTCCACCCGCTGCAAAAAGTTAGACAAGTGAATACTGGAAATCTGCTGTTGATGCAAATGCTGCATGGCATAGTCATCGGCATCCAGTTCAATCGCCTGCGAATATCCAGCATCGGTCAGGACCACTACAGATGCGGTGACCACATCACTTAAATCTCCAGTCACCAAGGCAAACAGTCCCGCCGCACCCAGATTAAAAATCACTTTTTGCATGCTATGTTTTTGTACCAGACGGCCTTGTTCGTGGGCCAGTACTGCAAGGACTTCTTCATCGGTGCCGCTGATTTTCACCAGTTCATCAGTCACAATAATGGTGTTATTCGGGATGGCTGCGGCATTCATACCCATGCTTGATCCACCTTGACGGAAAATAATTTTTGCAGGTTTTCCTACAGCAATCTTTTGTTCATACAAAGTTTTTAATCGCGTCTGTTGTTCTGCCGGGAGTGTACTTGGCTGGGTCTGGGCAATTAACTGCTGCTCTGTCCGGTTGCCTACTTCAACCAGAGTCTGCTCCGGAAGGAGTTTTGCCAGCTGTTTGGCGCTATAAGGAATCCCCCATTTTAAAATAATAATCACTGCACTAATCACGATGATCATGGAAAAGAAAATCAGGATCGGTGAACGTTCAAACTCCCAGATCGCATGATAAATATCTTTATGTTTAATTCTGAGCCAATGCGGCACTTTGCTTAAAAACTCAATCCGACGTTCTTCAGGTAACTCAATAATCGGTTTACGACCACCGACACCCCCAATATAAGCCATGTCCGGATAAGCAAAATAAAAATCTGCAGCGCTAACTTGTGCTGGAATATCCTCATCAAGTTTCAGGGCAATCCCTTGTTGCTGATCCGGTACAATCCAGGCACGACGGGCTTCAGCGAGAATTCCATCATAAAACTTAACTTCGACAGGTCGTTTCATCACATTTACTCCTATAGCGACGCATCGAAATCAAATACGTCCAGGATTTCATCGGCCAAGGCACTTGGGTCAGGTTGCAAGATATGCTTCAGGTCAGTTTCATCGTCTACTACATAGAGTTCTAAGTGTTTTAACTGATATTCATATAAACGGATGACAGCCCAAGGTGTCATTAAGCCCAGACTAAGAACACGTATCATCCAGTTGCTCAGCACAATCCAGCTATAACGCCATGTCGTGACCCGTGTTTTAAAGTAACTTTGACCAAGCTCCACATGATTCCAGGTAATGATGTATAAATGTGCAGAAATAATCGGCCAGACCAGCGCCAGACAAAGCAGATAGCTAAGCAGTAAACCCAGACTAAACAAATTGGTTCCAATCCGGTCCACCCAGTACACTACTGCTGCAAGCCAGCCAATACCAACCAGCAGGCAAAGACCAAAGGGCAGATAAACGGCAGACATAAATTTGGACCAGTTAATATTCAGCTTGAATTGCAGCTGACCAATCGATAAATGATTAAAGCAATAGCGTTTATAGAGCCAGATCATCACCGCACTAAACAGCAGCAAAGTAAAGATATTGATCAGGATGGCCAGAAATAAGACCCTATAAGCCTCACGGTTGCTGCCATTAAAATAAAAACGCACATTGCCATATTTGCTATTTCGGGCCTTGAATTTCAGGGTCATCCGAATGAGCCAAGGCAAACACAGGGCAGCGACCATTAATAAAGAACTGGTGGCAAGGATTGAATAGTTGGTCAGTACAACGGTAACCAGATACAGCTCCAGTGCAAACAGACGACCCAGCAGGATCCGGCTCGGCATGGCCACAAAGTCGAAGCGATGGTTTAAAAATTGGGTATTGCCGTAGAAGTAGCGCATACGGCGTGCTTTGGCCCAAGGGCTGTACAAGGTCAATGTCACTATGGTCAGCATCAGATTCACCATCCAGATACCAAAATATTCGGATGCACTGCCATGAAACCTGAATCCATAACGCTGATATTTCGGTCTGACCGAAGGCGTGGCTTCAGTCGAAAAACTTGAAGCAGCTGGAAATAATGACTCACTGACACGAATACCGTCTGCTGTCTGCTGCATGACGACCCCAATTTTTTATACTTTTATACATCTGATATTAAAAGAAAAACCCCCAGAATGTAAAAACATTTTGGAGGTTTTTTAATCTTTTTGGCTTTGCTACATATCTGCAGTCCTACTTTAAGGATTTAACTGCACGGCATGGAATTGCAAATGATCATCTACGAAACTTTGAATAAAGTAATAACCATGATCATAGCCCTGATGTTCACGCAAAGTTAGCGGCTGGTTCACGCCATCACAAGCCTGCTGGAACAGGGCTGGATTAAGCTGGTTATAGAACTGGTCCGAAAAACCCTGATCAATCAAGATATCGCTAAATAATGCGCCCTTTTCCTGAACCAAAGCGGTTGCATCATGTTCGAGCCATGCCTCTTTCTCAGTACCCAGATAATTCGAGAATGCTTTGTCGCCCCAAGGACACTGGCTCGGGGCACAAATCGGTGCAAAGGCTGAAACAGATTTGAATTTTTCTGGATATTTAAATGCCAGAGTCAATGCGCCATGACCGCCCATAGAGTGGCCAAAGATGCCGATCTTGCCGGGATGGATCACGAATTCCTCAGTGACCAGTGCGTAAAGCTCATCGACAATAAAGCTTTCCATCTGATAGTGTTCAGCCCATGGTGCCTGGGTAGCATTGATATAAAAACCCGCACCCTGACCGATATCCCAGTTGTCGCCTTCTGCCACACCTTCGCCACGCGGCGAAGTATCTGGTGTAATCAGGATCAAGCCAAGCTGTGCCGCCAGACGCTGTGCATGTGCCTTGATGGCAAAGGTTTCTTCAGTACAGGTCAAACCTGCCAGATAGAATAATGCAGGACAGCTGTGGCCTTCTAAAGCTTGAGGCGGCAGAAAAATGCCAAACTTGGTCGGGGATTTAAGATAGCGCGAATCAAAACGATAAATGCGCTGTTCACCTTCAAAGCTTCTATTGTTCTGTATAAGTTCCATGGCTATTCCTTATTATTGCAACCGGTCTGTGGATGACATTGATCTAGGGAGATGCTGTTGCCGTACTGTTCTGGGGAAATAAACGTTGCTCCAGTTGTGGCAACATCAATTCCATATTCTTGCCGATGACCCATTGCGGTTCTGATGGCTCAAAGCCTTGAGCCGATTCCCATTTTGCTACAGTATCTGTGGCCTGTGCGAAAGCGCTTTGCAAGCTGCTATTTTCACGCATGGCTTCATCAAAGAACGCACGACCAAAATAGGTATAATCCGCTTCATTCGAACAGCCAAAAGACTGACGGTCGGCTGCAGAAGCCGTAATCACCAAAGTATTGTCATTCTGTAAAGCAGAAGCAAAACTGCCTGAAAAACAGGCCGAGATTACGATCACGCGCCAACGTATGCCTGATGCATCTAGTGTTTCACGCAACCATTTTGGATCAACCTGCGCCAGATCCAGTGGGGCATTTTCCATTTCAAATACATTCGGCAAACCGTGAGAGGTCATATATAAAAATAATACGTCACTTTCACGGTTCATCTGCTGCCCCATACGGCGCAATGTCAGCTCCATACTGGTTTTGGAAGCAATCGGCATAGTGGTACGTGTCGCTGGGTGATTGACCAAGGCAATCGATCGGCCAAAAGTACCAAAACGGGTATCAAACTGCTCTTTAATCCGCTCAACTTCAGAATGGAATACATCCTGATAGCTCGCTCCGGCTACCCCCATGAAATACCAGTGTGACTGTGCAAATTCACCATACTCGATATTTTCCAGCGCTTTATTCAGCAAAGTTGGCTGGGCATAGAAAGCATCTTCGGCAAAACTCGGTGGAATTTCTTCGACTTTCCAGATCGGCTGATCTTTGACTGAAATCTGCCAAACTACTAGCGTAAACAAAGTCGCCAGCATAATCAGCGCACGTTCCCACCACGGCCATTTTAATTCACGTGAAATCACCCAGACGACTGCCAGACTTTGCCAGACAAACAGCATGACAAAGAGCGTTGGAATATAGTCGTAGAGGATATAAGGCAGATAATCCAGATCACCCAGATACTGGATCAGACACTGGAACAGCATGATATGGGTATCTAATACCAGCCACAACAAGGCTGGCACCAGCATCAAGCGTGGATTATTGACCCGCTGTGACAGAAAAATACCGACAATCAGGGCAATGAAAGGCCAAAGCGCATAACTGATCAGACCTTGAGAGTTAAAATCTCCCATACGGCCTGAACTGAGCCAGCTAAACAAACTGTTGGCGCAGCCACCCAAGATCCCCCAGAACACCAGTTGCATGATGGATGGACGGACCAGTTGTAAAGAACGCCTCGACCCCAGAAATAACCACATCCCGGCAATTTGGTTGCTCTTAAAATCGTGCCAAAAATTAATGGAGGGTTTAAAGTCGATCATAGGATTTCAAGGAGATGAGTGGCTCGCTAATGTGCTGAATAAGTTTATGCTTGATAAGCATTTAATCAATGCTAATTTTAAATATATAACAAATCTTTGCTTAATAAAGAAGCCATTATCCTATTCAGCTACAAGTTCATGCTGAAAATACGCATCAAAGCGACAAGCATCGCCTTGCCATTGATGATTTGGCTCTTTTCCGGCTAAAAATACCGCCAGACGCGGACGTTTGACCACAACACGTTTGCCAATTTTCTGCGCCAGTTCTAAAAGGTTATCGCCCAGATCCATTTCACCATCTTCAGGTAATAACATATGCAACAGCTGCATCTGTTTTTTGACCTGTGCCTGCTTTTTGACTGCCTGCTGATTTTGATCCCGCTGTGGGAACATTGGATCAAGATAAACCACATCAACAATCTGCTGCTGCTCGGCCTGCTGTTTTAAATAATCGGCTGAATCAGAAAAGACCAAATTAATCCGCGACACGACCTGACTCAGGAATGCATCCGACTGGGCACGTGTATGGCTATCTTCAAGCAAGGTGAACAGAATCGGATGCCGTTCAACCAGGGTGACTTGCGCACCTAAATGTGCCATCAACAGACTGTCATGTCCTAGACCTGCAGTCGCATCAACCAAGCTTGGTTTTTCACTTAAATTACAGGCACGTGCAATCATTTCTGACTTTAAAGAAGCCCGTTTTAAACGTCCAGTTTCTGCTTGCCAGTCCGGTTGCATCTTCATGCCGTTGGCACATAACCAGAGTCCGTCAGCATCGACACAGAGGGCCAGTTCAGGATTTAAACGGAAAAAACGTGCATTGAGTTTTTCAACAGTTTCAATCTCAACCTGTACCCCACGAGAAGAAAGCACAGCCTCAAAGTGCTGTGCTTTCTCTTGATAGTCAGATTCGGCATATAAGCGAATCATGCTTACCATAATTTCCAACCTGTATAGGCAAATAATAAAATCAGCAGACCCGAAGCAATACGATACCAGGCAAAGATCATAAAGTCGCGTTTAGCCACATAAGCGACCAGCGCACGGATTAATATCAATGCCGAGATAAAGGAAACCAGAAGCCCAACTCCGATCACGGTCCAGTCTTCAGTCGTATTTAAGACATCATAGCTTTGATAAAGGTCCAGCAGGCCAGCGCCGATAATGACCGGAATACCCAAGAAAAATGAAAATTCAGTCGCTGCCTTACGGGACACACCGAGGAACATCGCACCGATAATGGTTGCGCCTGAACGGGAAGTACCCGGTATCAAGGATAGAACCTGAATTAGGCCAATCCAGATCGCATCTCTAATGCTGAGTTCTTCAACTTCATGGACACGGACTTGTGGTGGATTCTTTTCAATCCAGATAATGATCAGACCACCGACAATTAAACCAATGGCAATCGCAATATCATTAAACAGTAATTGTTTGACGGTTTGTCCCAGCGTCAGACCAATCAATATAATCGGAATAGAAGCCAGAATCAGGCCAATGCCTAAACGGCGACCTTGCGGTTCACCGCTGACAATCCCGGTCGCTGCACCCCAAAGACGTGCCCAATATTCATAAATAACGGCAGCAATTGCCCCCATCTGGATCGCGATGACGAATACATCACTCTTTTCCTTGGTCCAGAAATTCATTAATTCTGATGCCAAAATCAAATGGCCGGTACTGGAAATAGGCAAAAACTCGGTAATGCCTTCGATAATACCCATGATGGCCGCTTTGAGTAGCAGTAAAAGATCCATGCTTTATCCTAATTAATTATGCTTTGCCTTGTTCTGGAATTTTTTTCCACGCGTTATCGCGTAAATATACGGGTAATGCCAATTCTGCACTCACCCAGTTTTCTACTTGTGCCGCTGCACGTGCAATGCTGGCGATATCCTGTGCGGTCGCATGCACATCTTTATAAATTGAAGTTTCGCTTTGTACCAATTCAGCACCTGAGCCAACCGGGGTAAAGCGCACAGCTTGGCTACCTTCTGCATAACTTAACAGTTGCTCATCATCGACCGGTTGCATAATCCCTTGTGCATCCAGTTGATAGCTCGCGATATAGACTTCGCTCATGCGGGCATCCAATACCGCAGACACTTCAGTCAGACCATGCAAACGGTAGGCTGCTTGTGCCAAAGCCTGCAAAGTTGACACCGGAATCACCGGCACATCATTGGACCAAGCCAAGGCCTGAGTCACGGCAGCATTAATGCGGACACCGCTAAAAGAACCCGGACCACGACTAAAGGCAATCGCGGTCAAATCAGCAATGGCCAGCCCAAGATCTTGCAGACCTTGTTCAATCATTGGGAGAATCGTTTGCGTTTGTGCCTTGGCGCGCGCATCAAGCTGAAAAAATAGTTCTTGAGTATCATCGATTACAGAAACGGAACACTGCTCATTGGCAGTCTCCAATGCCAGCACTTTCATGCACAACCTTAATTCAGAGAATATAAAAAACGCGGATATGATACTCCACTCATATCCGCTACGCGAGATTTTCCCGAAACAGATACAAAAATGCCTAGAAAATCTAGGCTTATGATTCACTCATTAAAAGAGTGCCTTAGAGTTGCACTTCTTCCAAATCCTGAAATTTCTGAAAATGCTCGGCATAATGCATGGCGCTCATTGTTAATTTTTGAATACTGTCCTCATCCAGCGTTTTTACCACTTTACCGGGTGAGCCCATCACCACTGAATTATCTGGAATGATCTTGCCTTCCGGAATCAAGGCATTGGCACCAATAATACAATTCTTGCCAATCACGGCATTGTTTAGAATGACTGCTTGAATCCCGATCAGGCTGTTATCGCCAATGGTACAACCATGTAGCATGGCCTGATGCCCAATTGTCACATAATTGCCAATACTCATCTCAATGCCGGCATCCGTATGCAGTACTGCATTTTCCTGCACATTGCTAAAGTCACCCAATTTAATTTTACTGTTATCTGCGCGCACTACTGCACCGAACCAAACACTGACTTGTCGTCCAAGTTCAACCTGTCCAATCACCGTTGCCGTCGGTGCCACCCAGCCATCCCAGGGCTGATGTGTAGCAGTGGGTATATATCCCTGAAATTTATACAACATTGATAAAATCCTGTTCAATGGTTAAAAAAATTTGGAGCGTTTAAACGTTGGAGAATTAAGTAAAAATGGCCAGTCTTTCTTATAATCCAGCCCATATTGAAATAAAGAAATCAGCATACGTGCGGTCAAGCCCCAAACCACTTCATTTTCTACCCGCATACTCGGAAAATATAAAGATTGCTGGGCAAAACGGACTTCATAGGGCGTGGGTGTCACTTCAAGTAAATGCTGCAATGAGGCAAAGAAAATCCGGTCGATTTCCGTCGGTTGTGGAATCAGCTTCACTTGCGGAGGAATCAGTCCCACAATCGGTTTGACCAGCATGCCATTGCGGGCTTTTTGCATCGGCAAATCACCCATTAAATGTACATCAAAAGGATTGAGTGCCGTTTCCTCATAGGCTTCTCTTAGAGCCACCACAATATTACTGGTATCTTGCGGATCGCGCTTGCCACCCGGAAATGAGACTTCTCCAGCATGATTATTCAAATAAGCTGAACGGCGCGTCAGCAATACTTTCGGGTCAGCTTCATCTGTAATTGCAATCAACACGGCAGCATGGGCAGATCGGATACGCTTGGAAAAACGTAATCGTTGCTGCAACCTGTGTGTCAATTCACATGCATCCATTCTCTCAGCCCTGACGATGATCATAATTTCATCATAGCTGATTTTAGTCGGGGCGGGAGAGAAATGATGCCAAATTTTGCTTTTTCAGTTATCCTGAGCTTACTTTTATCATTGATGATGAATATGAACTTCTGTGTGAATTGTGGACATAAAACCACTGCTAAAATTCCTTTGGGCGATCAGCAAATTCGCAGCGTATGTGATTCATGCGGCTCTATTCATTACATTAATCCGAAAGTGATTTGTGGCGCTTTAGTCTTATTCGAAAACAAAGTACTGCTGTGCCGTCGTGCCATTGAACCACGCTACGGCTTATGGACTTTACCTGCCGGCTATATGGAACTGTTTGAAACTATGGAGCAAGGGGCTGCCCGGGAAACCCGCGAAGAAGCCGAAGCTGAAGTAGACATTGAACAGTTGTACTGTATGTATAACATTCCACGTATTGGTCAGATTTATGTGCTATTTAAAGCCAATCTGATTGATGGAAAATTTGGTGCGGGTGAAGAGACCATCGAAACACGTTTATTTGATGAAGCAGATATTCCCTGGACCGAACTTGCCTTCCCGAGTGTAGAACATACTCTCAGACATTATTTTGAAGACCGTAAAAATAATATTTTTCCAATGCATCTGGAAACCTTAGGCACGCGTCTAGACCATACCGGTTAAATTTAACATCCATAAAAAAAACCCATACTAAGATGGGTTTTTTTTATTTTTAAAGAATATTATTTGGCTTTGACTTGATAGCAATCCGCAAGCTTAAACTCAACCGAACCACCGTTTAATTTTGCTAGGCTAATATCTGCCGGTGTTTCACCCTCATTGTTATTATTATAAACTTTTTGAAAACTGGCATAGGTATTGGCCCATTGTACTCCATCACCTGCCGAATTCAGGAAAGTTACACGCCCATTCTGGCCGACATTAGTATCTAACACATTAGACAAATTGAGCAGTGCACCACCGATCACAATCGAATCCCTAGAATCCGGTGAAGACTGGATGCGCGAGTCTACCCCTACCAATGCGCCATTAATATTACCAAACTTTTCATTGGCCAAAATCAGGCGCATGGAAACCGCTTTATCAGCGACAAATGCACGTCCCAAAGTCCCGAGGCGATATTGTTGTATGCCTTGATGATCTAAGAGCGTATCTGCCAACACATCACCTTGACAGCCATTCACCGGATCAGTCGCGAAATTACTAGAGGATTGCATATTGGTGCGTACATCACCATTACTGTCAATTACAATTCCTAAAGTAATTGGGCTGACAGTGGTATCTGTAAATTTAAATTCCAGATTGGCATACATTGGGAAAATGTATTTCTCCCCATCCGCGACGTTCTGCGCTGTTTTAAAGACCTGACGATCCAGATAACTAATTGGGAAAATCTTATATAGATCAACGCTTCCCGTATAGTTTTCACCATCAGCCTGCAAACGCCACAACCCCAGGTTGGCTTGATCGGAAGTATCCAGCGATTTTTTGTCAGTCACCACTTTATAGAAAGCTTCTTTACCCGCGATCACATAATCATTCAACAATCTGCCTTGATACAACTCAAGCGGAGTCGCATTATTTGCGACATTCAGGCGGTAAGGCGTGTTAATGGCTTTACTGGTTGGATGAATCCATGAACTTTGCGGATCAGCGGTCATTTGTACCGGTTTCACCTTACGGATGAGTTGAGCATTAATCCCCCCTAAGGAAGATAAATTTTCTTTAGCCAAGGTTAACTGAGTATCACGCCATTGTAAGCCACTGCCAAAGGTATAGCCCTGGCGATTGGTAATCAGCATAAAATGGCCAAATAAATATTTAGTATTCTTATTCTTAATATCACAAGGGTTTTGATTACAGCCCACCAGTCCATCTGAACCCGTCAGGTTACTTCCAATCACGCCTGAAGTTGAGAATAATGAAAATTCTGGCTGATACACGGCTGCGTTGGCAATCGTCACCAGCTTTTTAACTGTGGCAAAAGCCACCTCATCCGAAATTGTGCTGATATCAACAAAATCTTTAATTTTGGTCGCCAAATCGGCATCCATCAAATTGATATTCTCACTGGTTTTCGCCAGGTCTTTACGCATCTCTTCAGTAATATACAAAGGTTGTACATCAGATGGATTAATAATACGCCCTTCTTCTAGCGCCAAAGCTTGCAGAATTTTAACCAGACGCATGGCCACCTGAACGGTAGGATCATTAGGCACCAAATCAGCTACCGGACGTCGAGTAATCCCAGTTGCAATATCGATTACACTTAAACGCGGCAGCTGGGTCTGGGCACTAAAACTAGCATAATCGCTGAGTTTAATTTGACCTAAATTAATCTTGCGCGAAGCAAAACTTTGAATATAAAACTCAATATTATCCGTCTTTTGACAGGTTCCAGAAGCAACCCCATTTTTACTGTCAAATAACGTAATAAAGGTATTTTCTGTATCGCTACTACAGTTAAAGTTCAAACCATCGAGCGGATATTCCAGCCCCCATTCCACACAGTTCGTTGTACCTGGGGTACAAGTACCATTGGTCGTGGCTTCATCGTTTTTTTCTGGAATGACATTGGCACTTTCCCCACCACACCCGCTCAGTGCCGTTAAAAGTGTGGTTAAAGCAAATGGAAATAATATTTTATTTTTCATCTTTTTATACTCGAATAGTCCTTATCGAATGGCGACTAATTTTAGTTGTCCATGATTTGTCAGCATCTTGTCTTCAACATCTATCGCGGAGGCCAAAGGCGTCAATAATACATATTCAGTTTGTGCAGGAATCTGGAGAACCCCTTCGATACGCTCATGTTGAATAATATTAGCCTGTTCTTCCTGATTTTTATAACCGCCCGCTCCTTCAAGCACACAGCCACGACTGTCTAAAAATACAACAAAAGGCCAATAATACGTTGGATTTTTCTGGCTAGAGGCATAAGAGTTGATCTGAATATTCTGGATATCGGATTGAAGCTTTACCACTTCAAAATCAAATTCGTCTGCTTTAAGAGGCGCACGAGGCCAGAGGTTAACTGCTTTTTTAAAACTGATTTCTTTCGCTTTTTTAATTTTCTTATCATTAAAACACTGCTTGCCTAAGCTCTTGATGGTCTCCGACTGTGAAATACGATAATAACTTTGAGCCAGTACCACAGGACCAGAATCTACTTCTGGCGTTTGAAACAAGGATTTTAATACGGATTGTCCCACCCCTTTTTCACGTTCAATTATCTGGATCCGGGTAGTTCCGATATTTTTATCTACTACTCCTTCGGGCATGCTATAGAAACGTTTTTTGCCTTCCAAATTAAATTCTTTATTTTCCAGATACTCACTATCCACATATTCAATGCCTTCAACCTGGCTAAATCGCGGTTTTTGTATGTTAGCAACAGAAGATCCTGTTCCAGCATCAGAAATTTGAGGAGCTTTAGATCCAGGTATTAATCGTGGTGTAGACTCAATCTGTGCTTGTGCAATATGCGGTTGTACTGGTTGTACTGGTTGTACTGGTTGTACTGGTTGTACTGGTTGTACAACCATAATATGATCCTGCTTAAGTTTGACTTGTTTATTTTCTACGACTGGCACTTTTTCTATGTCTTGCTTTACAGGTGTGGAATGAACTGCTGCAGTTCCTACTGTTTTCGACAATCGAGATTTGTCCTCAATTTTTTTCTCTGCATTATTACGGGGTACGACTAATGGTCGTCCATCCGGACCAATAATCGTAATAAATTCTTTAGCGCTTGTATAAAAAGACACGGATACCAGACTTAATGCCAGTACCGCTGTCAATCCAACGTTCCCTGTCTTGATCATTTTTCCCTTACCAACGCGTGCGATAATTCAAACCTAAAATTGTAATTTTGGTATCTGTTTTTACGTTTAAACCTGCATATGGGTTTAATAACAGGTTATTTACCCCTGTCTGGTTGGCTAAACTACTGGTATTTGCTGGAATCTGATCTTTGCTACGCAAGAAACCAATTGATAGATCCAGATCAGTGTCTGCATCAAAACGGTAACCCACACCTAAACCAAATAACTGTGCACCATTGATCGGTACCATGGTATTACGCTTATTTTTTGGAATAGCACTGGTCCGTGGTTCATAACCTGCCCGAAGCTTCAAACGGTCTGTAGCGGAATACTCCATCCCGATACCAAAGTTCCACGGCGATTCAAATCCCATCGGTAAAGCCAAGGTTGAGTCAGTAACATTGGCAGACAAAATTTTGGCAATTTTTAGGGCTGAAATGGTACGATCAAATTCGAATTTAAATTCGTCCCAGACCTTGTAATCTGTCCAGCCAATATCAAAATTCACTTGCAAATCTGGCATCACTTTATATTTGATACCTGCCTGAAAATGCGCCGGATATTCAAAATCCTGCGACACCAGACCAGATTCACTCGATGGTATGTAATTAGGAAATCCAAGAATTGCAGCCAGAATCTGGCCGGTCGGTGAGGTCATTAAACCTTTAATCATTTCCTGAGGAGCTTTGGCATTATCAATATGATATTTACCTTTTAAGCGCATTTTTGCAGCACTTTGGTACACCATACCAAAACTAAAGTCTTCGCGCGGTTCCCACAATATTCCCAGGTTATAACTTGGGCTTAAGTTCTGCTCAAGCTCCAGTTGCATTTGACCAAACTTGCCAAATGGGTTCATCCCCTCATCCGCATTACAGATCCCGAGCAAAAGAATATCTGTAATAATGTCGGAATTTTCTTTAAACGGCGTACACACGACTTCGTCGATCATACGCAACATCCCAATCAACTCATTCGGGAAACGCAAGTCCGTTTTCATCCCGATGGCTTGATAAGACATCCCGATAGAAGCACCAATCGACAGTTGGTCATTGACCTCATAACCGATGGATGGTGACAGATAGGTAATCCGCTCTAAAGCAACCTGCTGTCCCATAAAGTTTGCCGGGTTCCCATCTTCATGACCAAAACCTGCCATGAGAGGAGCATAAACAGCAGTCGCATAAGTGGCTTTCGATCCAGGGGGATTGTATGCGATCCCCATCGTGGGTGCAGTCAAAGGAAGACCTTCGCCTAAATCCACCATTTTTTTCAGAAAAGGAACATACAGGCTGACATATTCCACATCGCCTTTGACTGGGCCTTTAAAATCGGTACACAAATCAGATGAAACTTCAGGACCGTCATTACAGACAATAGGATCATCAGAATAGCCAAATACGTTATATCCGGCCGGTACTGAAAACTCACGCTGGATATCAAAATTAGCCACAATGATTTGCTGTTCGGTTTGCAGACCATCAATTTTAGTCAGTGCAGCCGGGTTAAAGTGGATGGCATTGACCCCTGGAGGATCTGCGGTGACGGCATTCCCCATGGATAGTGCACGTAAATCAACTGAAAGGTTGGTTCCCAATTGTGCAAAGGTATAACTTGAACAGCCCGCAAGAATAATTCCTGTTAATAACGGGCTAAGTCGAATGTTTTTCATACGACACCCCTATTAACTAATTTTTTTACCAAAACCTAAAATATCAAGTGGGAATGACAGTCCCAACGAAACATCCGGTGCATCTTCGGTCAGCCCTAGGCCAACGGTACCATTAACAATTGTTTCTGGAGAAACTCGCACCCCTAAGGAAATTGCAAAGGTAGAACTGGTCTGATCTGCAGCAGAATAACTTTCACCAGTGTTATAGTTAAATTCCGCACCAGTATTAAAGCTTTGCTGATAGGACATGGTCATCGAAACATCATAGTTAAATGAATATGCGAAACCAAAGGCAAAGCCTCCACTAACACCAGGTTCAAACTCCTCAATAATCCGGCTACCTCGACGCTGATTCAGGCCCGATTCTTTAAAACCATAGTTCGCAGAAACCGATGCAAACAATACAACTGGGTCAATGTATTTACGTGTACTAGCACCCACTCCAGCAGAGTAATAGCCCTTTCCTGCTGCCAGATCTGTCGCGGCATTAATTTCATAAGGGCTATCACCGGTTTTAGTTGATAAATTACCAAATAAAATCAGAGGCAGACGACCTGCTTTTAGTGGGAAGGGCTCCCAGCGAGCACCCAGACTAATATCACCCAAGCCTGCCGTAGACGTATCTTTTAACAAGTCAGTTTTAGCCACTAAAGGTAGGGATGCAGTCAAGGTCAGGTTATCTTTCACGCCATATTGGAAAGTGAAAGTATTAGTCATACTATGTGTTGCATTTTCTTGAACACGTAGTTGATACAATTGGCCCTGAGCCATTTCTATATCGAGTTGAGTGTCCCGATAATAGGTATAATCAATATCGTAATATGATGAAATTTCACCTTGTTTTATCAGAGAGTATTGGCGTTCATTTGACGTAAATACTTCTTCCAGATTAGCTGCCTGAGTAGCATCTCCTTCTTGTTGCTGTAAAGCTTGAGATGCATCTACTACCTGGCCAGCCTGAGTCTCTACAGGTGCTGCTGTTTCCACGGCAGCCTCTTCAACTGCTTCATATCCACCTAGTTCCGATTCTTCTGCAGTCTGCGTTTTGACCTGCCCGGTTTGAGCCGGTACAGATGCAGCAGTTTCAACAACAACTTCTTCATCAACCGTTTCGTATTCACCTAGTGCTGGTTCTTCTGCAGCAAATGCAACGCCCATTACCATTTGAATGCTCAGTGCCAAGAACGTCTTGTTCATCCATTTACTGTTCATATCCATTTCACCATTTTAATTTTTATTACTGTTTTTCGTTTTATTTATTCTTGTAATACAGTCTCAGGAAGTTATGTTGATATTCCCCAAATTGTTCTGACTCTGTATTACGATTACGGTCCATACGGATCGTAGAAGCTTTATCAGCAATTTTTTCCATATAAAATTGTGGGTACTGCATGTCAACCAAGGCATAGCGATTGATCGTAGCATCTTCTACATGGCGCATATCTGATTCTTTTAATGCTAGAAAATTTTTGCGATATTGTTCAGGTACATTAATCAGGAACAAAGTATTATTTTCCCAAATATCCTGAAAACGCCGTTCCTCAAAACTGATATTACCAAGTGCCGGATCTGCAACATAAACCCGGCCATTTTTATAACCTTTATAAACTACAAAATGCTTAAATCCCGCATAAGAAATCGGAACAATGGCAGGCTGATCTTGATTGACTAAATCTTTGAACTCTCCTCGATAGCCTCCACTTTCCAACCCTAAGGCTGAAACAAAGCGCTTCATATCAAGCAGAGAAAAACTACGGCGTTCAACAATTTTATCTGTTTCACCGAATTTCATTAGCCCACTCATGACTTGCTGCTCATCCAGCTGCGTACCGACATAACCATTGAGGAGGGTCGTAAGTGCTGCTGAACCACAACTATAATCATAAGCTTGACGTACAATGCCCTGAAACTGATCTAGAAGTGCCGGTTTTACTTCTACAGTTTCACGGTGCATACGCACAAAAGAGTCATTTCTTGAATCAAGAACTTCAGTATAGTGAACAGCCCCATTCGGCTGTTTTTTGATATCCAGAGCTTCTTTGGCAGCGTAATACATCAACGCCGAGCCCAACGCGATCTCTAACATAATTATTAACTTTTCTTATAATGGGCATGATGTGCCTATTTTTCTTTTTATAGAGCATTCACTCTACTTCCCTGTAACTAGAAAGATACCTGCTTTTTCAAAAAAATACAGTATTTTTTTTATTTTTTAGATAAGTGAGATAGTCATAAAAAAGCGCGTGTAAACACGCGCTTTTTTAAAATAAAGATTAGTGACCCGAAATGGTAATAATTGCGCCTTTAGTATAACTACCTTGAGCTTGAGAGTAGAAAGTTTGTAAACCTTGAACTTCCATATCACCAATTGATGATCTTGCTTCACGGTTACCTAAATGAATACCTTTAATGTATTGGTCTTTCGCCCCAGTATCATTACTTACAATACGAACATGCGCTGCCTTACCTAACTGAGCTGTAGTACCTACATAAGCATCGTTATATACAGAAATATTCTGACTAATGGTTAAATTATTAGAATCCGCATCTGCAATTTTGATACTTTCAACAAAAATCTCACCGGCTTCACGTGTAGTCACTGGAGTCGTACCTACAAGCCCCACTGCTTTATTTTTAGACGAGTTATCTAAAATACCTAGGTTTTTAATTTCTAGACCACCTACCATTACACTATTCATCTTGATCATAGCGCCTTGTGGAGCAGCACCCAGTTGAATATTGGCATTTATCACACCAGTTTTAACGTCAAAACCACTAATGATGTCGTTTACAACACCGGCACCACCTCGACGAATCGAATCCGGATCATCTGTACCAGATGCAGTTACACCAATTCGGCCAACTTTGATATCTAGACCCGATACTTGTGCAGCAACATTAATGAAAGGATTACCAGCACCAGCATCCGAATCAATTACCAAGTCAGCAAGGTTACGGGATGCAAGTAAATAGGCACCATTATTGTCATAATTGGCACCGATTACTACACCATGCGTTGCAGTAGTAGGATCAGCAAGAGCAGCAGCATCAGGTGCTGTATCAGTCTTACCACGGATTACGATCGCACCTGCTGTAGAAGTACCTCCGAAACCCGCCTCATTTGCAACACCTTTTGGCGCTAAACCGTCGTTATCATGGATAAATAATTTTTCAATAGCAATTTTCGAGATGCCAATACCAATTGTCAAACCGTCTTGACCCGTTGTTTCGCTTAGAGATGCATCATCCATTGCTTGCATCGCCATCGCATTGGCACTAAATGCAACTGAAGTCGCTAAAACTAATTTTGTAAATTTTTTCATTGTTTACTCTCCCAAGAGTACTATTTTTTTTGGTTGTGAATTACTCAGTGTTTAGGCTGTATTTTTTATTTTCTGACAGCTTAAGCATCTTTCCTTGAGTAATTTGCTAGCCCACTTAAATTAGCGTCGAGTCAAATTTTGATCAACTGTTGTTGGTCGCAATCTGTCGCTTACCGATAAACGGTATTTCATGATTTAAAAATATTTTCCTGGCGTCTTGATATAAAATAGTAAGTCATATCGAACTCTCCATAACTGAATGACCGAAGCTCTCTATCATCGTCCCTTAAAGTTTGAATCACGTCTGGTTACAGATCTATTATCCGCATTGAAGACATTGGATCATCTAGTGTATTTAAATAATAATGGTCGGCCTTTTATTGCCTGCTGCGCTCAAGAATATTTTGTTGCGCCGACATCACAAATTCAGTCTTTTAAAAGAACAGGGATTGAACAATATCAATCCAGCCCATCTGAATTTAATTTAGTGATTGATGCATTAAAAAATCCTCAAGAGAATGGCTTTCATGGAGGCTATGTTGGTTTTATCGGCTACGATTATGCGGCTCAACAATATATTCAGTATCCAGACCATCCTCAACCTGGTTTATTTATTGGTCAATTTCCTTCCTACATTAAACCAACCCCTGATGGCTGGATGTTCTATAGTGATGATCCACAGGCAGAACAGATTTTCAATCATATTCAGAACCTACTTAATCAAGATAAAATTCACCCGACATTTCATTTAAAAAATCCTTGTACCTCACGCTGGACCAAATCTGTCTATACTCAGGCTTTTCAGAAAATTCAGGACTATATTGTTGCAGGTGACTGCTATCAGATTAATCTAACCCAAGAATTTAAAGGTCGTGCCCAAGGCTCCCTCTTAGCCACTGCCCAAGCATTCTGGGCATTAACCGAAGCCCCCTATGCGGGTTATTTGCGTATTGGTGATTTTGAATTACTCAGTTGCTCACCCGAGTTATTTATTGACTTCGAAAAAAATCGGAAAATTATCACCAAACCAATTAAAGGCACCATGCCACGCTATAGCGATCCTGTGCTAGATGAACAATCTAAACACAACTTAAAAACATCGGAAAAAGATCAGGCAGAAAATGTCATGATTGTGGATTTATTACGTAATGATTTAAGTATTTATGCGGAAACAGGTTCAGTTAAAACACCCAAATTATTTAATATCGAAAGTTTTAATCAAGTGCATCATATGGTGAGCGAAGTAGAAGCGACCTTAAAAGCGGATGTGAATCCTTTCGAGGTGCTAATGTCAGCCCTACCAGGTGGCTCAATTACGGGGGCACCTAAAATTCGTGCCATGCAGATTATTGCTGAATTGGAAGGTGCAGCACGTGGAGCTTATTGTGGCTCAATGGGTTATTTTAATTTTGATGGTACCGGTTCCTGGAACATTCTGATTCGTTCCCTCCAAAAATATCAAGAAGATGTTTCTTTATGGGCGGGCGGTGGAATTACTATTTCTTCAGATTGTGATGCAGAATATCAGGAATGTTTTGATAAAGTTTCAGCGATGCTGGATCTATTAAATACATGGTATCAGCCTGAATAAATAAAAAAGCGAATCATTTGATTCGCTTTTTTATTTTGAATCCAGCCTAATCCTCATTTACCAAAGGAGGGAATCCTCTAATTCAGTAAAACTAAGAAGACCCTTCTTTTATAAAGAGGAGTTTGGGGAGATTAAGCTAAAATATCGTTTTTCAAGGTATCGACTAAACGCTGATTTTGCTCATCTGTACCAATAGTAATTCGCAAGAACTGGTTAATACGTGGCTTGTTAAAATAACGCACGATAATGCCACGTTCACGCAACTCCCTTGCAAGCTCACCTGCATCCTTAGATGGCAATGAGGCAAAAATAAAGTTGGCACTCGATGGTAAAACTTTAAAACCAAGCTCATTTAATTGGGACACCAACTTTTCACGGCTAGCAATCACTTTTGCATTTTGTGCTTCAAAGTAGGCTTGATCTTCAAATGAAGCGACCGCTGCAGCAATCGCAAAACGGTCCATCGGATAAGAGTTAAAGCTATTTTTGACTGCTTCAAGTGCTACAATCAAATGTGGCTGGGCAATCGCAAAACCAACACGCAAACCCGCAAGAGAACGTGACTTCGATGTGGTTTGACATACGACTAAATTCTCATATTTCTCAACCAGCTTAACTGCTGATTCAGCACCAAAATCCACATAGGCTTCATCAATCACCACCACTGAATCCGGATTGGCTTGCAGAATTTCCTCAATGGCTACCAAGCCTAGATCAATACTAGTCGGTGCATTAGGGTTAGTGATAATAATGCCACCATTAGCTTGTTTATAGTCATTTACAACAATTTCAAAGTCATCATTCAGTGGCAAGATTTTGGTTTTGACGCCGAAAAACTGACTATAAACCGGATAGAAACTATAGGTAATATCTGGATAAAGTACAGGCCGTTCTTGAACAAAAAATGCTTTAAAGATATGTGCCAAAACCTCATCTGAGCCATTGCCGACAAAGACGGTTTCAACAGGTACATTTTGCTGTTTAGCGATCGCCTGTTTCAGTTCAGACGCATCCGGATCTGGATATAAACGCAAAACGTCTGCTGAATTTGCCAATACCTGTTGTACTGCCGCAACCACTTTGGGTGATGGCGGATACGGATTTTCATTGGTATTAAGTTTTAAAATATTCTGGATTTTTGGTTGTTCGCCTGGGATATACGGTTCTAATTCACGTACTTCAGGACTCCAAAAACGCATTTGTTCTGTTGTGATATTCATTTTGTATTCTCTTTAAACCCTCTCCTAACCTCTCCCTGAGCCATATATGGCGCAAGAGAGGAATTTTCATTACTAAAGACACAAGATTTTTGTGGTTTAAATTCTCCTCTCCTTTTAGGAGAGGGTCAGGGAGAGGTGGTAATGCTATTTATGATTGATAACGATAACGTGCTGAACGCGCATGCGCATCCAGGTTTTCTTGTTGCGCCAAGATATCCGCGGTTTTTGCTAAAGTTTTTACACCTTCTTGTGAGCACATGATCAAACTTGAACGCTTCTGGAAATCATAGACACCAAGTGGCGATGAAAAGCGCGCAGTACCTGAAGTTGGCAAGACATGGTTTGGCCCGGCACAGTAATCACCAATGGCTTCAGGCGTATAACGACCCATAAAGATTGCACCTGCATGACGAATGCTATCAGACATTGCTTCTGCATCATCTAAACATAACATCAAATGCTCAGGTGCCACCTGATTAATCAAATCCGATGCTTCCTGACGGTCTTTTACGAGCACCAAAGCACCACGATTGGCAATCGAAGTACGGGCAATTTCTGCCTTTGGCAATGTTGCCAGATGCATTTCTATTGCCTGTTCAACGGCATTTAGCAACTGTTCATCTGGTGTGATGAAAATGGCTTGTGCCACAGTGTCATGTTCAGCTTGCGAAAGTAAATCCATCGCCAACCATTCAGCATTATTTTGGCCTTCGGCATAGACCAAAATTTCAGAAGGTCCTGCAATCATGTCGATACCGACCTGACCGAACACCGCACGTTTTGCCGCAGCAACAAAACGGTTGCCTGGGCCGGTAATTTTATCTACTGCTGGGACAGTTTCTGTACCGTAAGCCAATGCCGCAACCGCTTGCGCGCCACCAATTGTAAAGACACGCGTTACGCCTGCCAGATATGCAGCCGCCAGTACCAATGGGTTTAAATCACCATTCGGCGCAGGCACTACCATAATAATTTCAGGAACACCCGCCACATGTGCAGGCACTGCATTCATCAATACAGAAGATGGATAAGACGCCAGACCACCCGGTACATAAATCCCGACACGATCCAGTGGAGTCACTTTCTGACCGAGTGTATTTCCTAAAGCATCGACGTAGGTCCAGCCATCCTGTTTTTGTACCTGATGAAACTCACGCACGCGTACTGCAGCAAGCTCCAAAGCTTCGCGCACTTCAGTTGTTAAGCCCTCAAAGGCAGCTTGTAGTTGCTCTTGGCTTAACTCTAAATCTGAAAATTGATGTGCCGGATGTCGATCGAACTGTTGAGTGAGTTTAAGAACTTGAGCATCACCATGTTGACGAACATCAGCAATAATTTGGTCTACAGTTTTTAAAAGTTCAGGATCATTAACAGTTTCAAAAGCCAACAAGTCAGCAAATGCTTGCTTGAAGTTTTGATCTTGGGTCGATAAACGTCGCATCAATTTACCCATCAGGTTTGAATTCGAAGGCTTTAGTTTACCTGTTTTCCAGACTTTTGTCGGCAGCTATAGTGCTCTAGCCCTATGAGTTTTATTGGAAATAACTTTTGGTCAAATTGATGAAAGAATTTACATCGTATTTATGTTCAATCGAATAAAAAAACCGCCCTGAAAGGACGGCTTTTTTAAACAACAAGCTTAAGCATGTTTGGCCTTTTCACGTGCTTCAACCGCTTGTTCCAGTTGAGCCAAAATCGGATTTAATAATGCTTGCTTACGCTTGAAGCTGGCTTTATTCACGATTAAACGCGAAGACACTTTGCAAATTTCTTCAAGTGGCTCTAAACCATTGGCACGCAAGGTATTGCCTGTATCTACGACATCGACGATGTAATCGCCCAGACCAACTAATGGTGCAAGTTCCATGGAGCCATACAGCTTGATCACATCCACTTGCTCACCCAAGCTGGCATAGTATTGACGGGTCAAATTCACGTACTTGGTCGCAATTTTTAAACGACCTTTAGGACGTTGCATCCCCACCTTACCGGCGGTCATCAATTTACATACCGCAATTTTCAGGTCCAATGGTTCATAGACGTTTTGCGCGCCATGTTCCATCAATACATCTTTACCGGCCACACCAATATCGGCTGCACCATTTTCAACATAAGTCGGTACATCTGAAGCACGTAAAATTAGAATACGAACCTGTTTATGCGTGGTCGGGAAAATCAATTTACGAGATTTATCAGGATCTTCTAAAAGATTAATCCCTGCTGTTTCTAGCAAAGGTAAAGTCTCTTTTAAGATACGCCCCTTACTTAATGCCAAAGTTAAACCATGATCAAAATTGCCCATTACGTCAAAGTTTGGATCATCGTTTCTCATATCGCTCATTAATTTACTCGCTTAATTTGGGCACCTAAACTTTGTAACTTTGCTTCTACATCTTCATAACCGCGGTCAATATGATAAATGCGGTCAATCAGCGTTTCACCTTCAGCGGCAAGTGCTGCCAGCACCAAAGAGAACGAAGCACGTAAATCTGTTGCCATTACGGGTGCGGCAGAAAGTTTTTCTACACCCGTTACCACAGCATCATTACCTTCTACCTGAATATTGGCACCCATACGTGCCAATTCAGGAACATGCATGAAACGGTTTTCAAAAATCGTTTCAGAAATTGTCGCAAAGCCTTGAGCAATGGCATTCACAGCCATAATCTGGGCTTGCATATCGGTTGGAAATTCTGGATGTGGTAAGGTTTGGAAGCTGACAGCTTTCGGACGTTTACCCAGCATATCCAGTTCAATCCAGTCGTCACCACGGGTCACTTCTGCGCCCATTTCTTCAAACTTGTCCAGCACCGCTTCCATCAGGGACGGATCAGTATGCGTGGTTTTGATACGACCGCCAGTGATCGCTGCTGCTGCCAGATATGAACCGGTTTCAATCCGGTCAGCAACAACCGCATATTCACAGCCATGCAGACGTTCGACACCGGTCACAATTAAAGTATCGGTATCTAGACCTTCAATCTTGGCACCCATCTTGATCAGCATTTGCGCAAGATCAGTGATCTCAGGTTCACGTGCTGCATTGCGAATCGTGGTCACACCATCGGCCAACACGGCAGCCATCAGAATATTTTCTGTCCCACCCACAGTCACCATATCAAAGACAACTTCGCCACCTTTCAGGCGACCATCGACTTTGGCATGTACATAACCGGCTTCGACTTCAATCTCGGCGCCTAAAGCTTCTAAAGCTTTCAAATGCTGATCGACAGGACGGGAACCAATCGCACAACCGCCTGGTAAAGACACTTTTGCACTGCCATAGCGCGCCAATAATGGACCAAGCACCAAAATAGAAGCACGCATAGTTTTTACGAGCTCATACGGTGCGAACTGGTTATCTAATGTAGAAGTATCAGCAACAACCGTATCGCCTTCATAAGTCATGGTGATCCCAAGACCAGCAATCAGCTTCACCAACGTATTGACATCTTTTAGATTAGGAACATTTCTGAGCGTAATCGGGGTATCAGCAAGAATCATTGCTGCCAATAATGGAAGTGCTGCATTCTTTGCACCAGAAATGCGCACTTCACCTTCGAGCTTGATACCGCCCTGAATTAAAAATTTATCCATTAAATGATTAAGCTCCAAATAAGCTTGCTTTGCGCCATTCTTCTTTTGTCATCGCGCGAATCGTTACTGCGTGAACTGCACCACTGGCAATATGGGCATTGAGAGGAGCATAAACAGCTTGTTGGCGTGCAACTGGACGCTTACCTTCAAATTGATCATCCACAATACGGAGATCAAATTTTCCGCCCTGACCACTCACAGCAACATCCGCCTCTGGAAAAGCGGCTTCTAAAATTTCAGCGAGCTGTTCATTATTCATCACAAGACCTCTTATAGGACTAAGGGTGTAAAACGAGCCATTTTACTATAAATAGCAAAAATAATTCATGGATCCATACATTATATATATAAAAAAAAGAGGCTTTTAAAACCTCTTTTTCATCATTTGTCCTTTATAGAGCTAAAGGATGCTGCTGTAAATGCATTTCCCGGTATCGATCAATCTGCCGTTTCAATTTTTCGGTCAATATTTTAATTGAGGTATACATATCATCTGCGGTGGCGTGAGCAAAAAATTCAATGCCCGGTAATCGGATAATAGCCTCTGCGATATGATTACTACTGCCCTTTCTAGAGCGTTTATCAATTTGATGATCTTTCGAGAGTTTCACTTGCATACTATTCACCTGATCTAGGTGCTTCGTCATCTGTGAAAACTTGATTTTTATACTTTCTTCAATAGCTGGCGTAATCGATAAATGATGTCCACGAATTGTTATTTGCATAGTTCTATCCCTCACCTTCGTTAGGATTAGAAGAGTCACAATATAAAATAATTTAAATACAGCAACTTATAAATAAAATATCCGTATTTTAAGTCCTGGATCAAATCATTTTACTGCTCCTCAAAAGAAAAAAAGATTCATTATGCTATCATAATGAATCTCTAGAATAGCCAGATTTCAAATTTTAGATCAAGACTTTTCGTTCAGAAGATGAAGGAATATGTAACGATTCACGATATTTCGCCACCGTACGTCGTGCCACATCAATGCCTTCATCTTTTAACATATTGGCAATTGCATTATCAGACAAAGGCTTGCGGGCATTTTCTTCGGAAATCAGTTTTTTGATTTTGGCACGAATAGCAGTAGAAGATGCTTCACCACCTGAAGTCGTGCCAACGTGACTCGAGAAGAAATATTTCAACTCGAACAATCCACGTGGGGTCAGCATATATTTATTGGTGGTTACGCGCGAAACTGTAGATTCATGCAATTCAACTTCTTCGGCAATATCTCTTAAAACCAGAGGTTTCATGCCTTCCGCCCCAATTTCCAAGAACATTTTTTGATGTTCCACAATACAAGTTGCGACTTTCAATAATGTTTTATGTCTTTCATCGATACTTTTGATAAAGTTCTTTGCTTCCAGCATCTGATTACGCAAGTACTGATTATCATCGCTTTGATCTGCACGACGAATCATTTTTGCATAAAAAGAATTGACCCGTAACTTTGGCAGGACATCCGAGTTTAAATTGACTTGCCAGCAGTTATTCTTTTTCATCACCACGACATCTGGCACCTGATAATCCGATTCCTTGTTTTCAAATTCCAGACCCGGGTGAGGTTTCAATGTTTTTAGCAAATCTACGGCACAGCGCAACTGCTCTGGATTTAAGCCAGTCTGTTTAATCAGCTTAGGAAGCTCATTGGTAATCAACAATTCATAATGTTGCAGAAGTTTGATCGCATCATTTCGGCAAGACGTTGATGTAGGTAAATTATCAAGTTGGACCAATAGGCATTCTGCCAAGCTTCTAGAGCCTACACCCACGGGATCCAAACGCTGAATATGCTTTAATACGACCGCAACCTCATCATCTTCAATTTCTTCTTCAGACCCCATAGAAGAGAGTAAATGTTGTACCGATGCAGTAATTTCACTCAACTCTGCATCTAAAAAACCTTTGTCGTCTAAAGAATCCACGATGCAATAAGCGATTAATTTATCAACCTGTGAAAAATTCAACAGATTAATTTGTTCTAGCATATATTCTTGCAGGCTCTGATGTCCTTGACGATTATCTTCACGCTCTTCGAACTCGGCTGCCCCCAGACTTGTAGGTTGATGGGTATAAACATCATCCCAATCGGTATCTACAGGTAAGTCATCAGGCAGATGATCGGCATTAAGTTCATTGGTTAGATCGTGATTTTCATTATTTGATTCAATTGTCGATAAGCTTTCAAGGGTAATTTGCTCTTCAACTTTTTCTAATAGAGGATTACTATCAAGTTGCAACTGAACTTCTTGCTCCAATTCCAGACTTGAAAGTTGTAATAGCCGAATTGCTTGCTGTAATTGTGGAGTTAATGACAGCGAGTTCGCAATTTTTATGCCCACTGATAATCTCATTGTTACCCCCCTTAATAGAAAATCCCGTTTTATAAGCAATTTTTATGCCGTTTTATTTTTTATAACACAGATTTACTAAAAAACATACAAATTGGATTTTAAATTCCTAGCCTTTCGCGACTAATAATTTTTAAATACTTAATTTTTCGCACAAAAAAACACCCCCAACCTTAGTTGGGGGTGTTTCGAATAATGAGCTGGCGATGACTTACTCTCACATGGGTAATCCCACACTACCATCAGCGCTAAGAGGTTTCACTTCTGAGTTCGGGAAGGGATCAGGTGGTTCACTCTTGCTATGGTCGCCAGCACAACTGTTTATGGATACTTGCTAGGTCTTACGTTTTGCCTTGCTTTCTACCAAATAGAATTCATTAACAGGTATATCTGAGTTGGGTATTTTGTTCTTTAGCGTTCACTAAATCAAGCTGTTTTGCTTAATATCGAATCGATTGATGCTTAATACAACAACTGTTTGGGTGTTGTATAGTCAAGCCTCACGAGCAATTAGTATTGGTCAGCTTCACATATCACTATGCTTCCACATCCAACCTATCAACGTCGTAGTCTTCAACGGCTCTTTAGGAGACATAAAGTCTCGGGGAAATCTTATCTTGAGGTAGG